>JBGPNM010000007.1:0-33018 GCA_041487535.1 Candidatus Saccharimonadia bacterium | reverse complement strand
GAGGACATTCTCGCCAAGCTGGTAGCAGTCAAAGGCATCGGCGAGTGGACGGCGCACATGTTTTTAATGTTCTGCATGGGGCGGCTGGATGTGCTGCCGACGGGCGACCTCGGCATCCGTAACGGCGTTCGCAAGTTGTACGGCTTGGATGCTTTGCCAACCCCACTAGAGGTTGCTGAAATAGCCAAGACGAACCATTGGCACCCCTACGAATCCGTCGCCAGCTGGTATGTCTGGCATTCGCTGGATAACATGCCGGCTTAATTAGCTCGTCCGCCTAGCCAAGCACTATAGCAAGAAGTGGGACGTTATTTTTGATACGACTTTCGGTACTACGTCCTACGCTATAAACAATGATTAATTGTGAACCGCCACGATAAATGGCCTTACCTTCGCCACGATTTGTGTCACCCAATAAATCACAAAATGGAGATTTTCGGAAAGTAGGGTCGTGGGATCTTTAATTCCGCGTAGCCGCTTTTTGTATGGGAACTTAGGCTCTGAAACTTAACACTGTGTCATGAAGTGCTAAGGCTAAAATGGAACGTTAACGCTAGCTGAGCCAGTAACTATAAGCGCGGTCGTCAGACAATTGTAATGTCCAGATGACGCCGTATTATCGCAGAGGCTCCCGTTCTCGTTCGTTACGTTTAGCCCCTTCGCACTGAAGACAGCTCCCACGATGGTGCCGAGCGTACCCACATTGCTACCGCTAGAAGTGGTGAAATATGTGTTCGGTATTGTTATCGTCTCGCCGGGATCGCCGGAATAGAGCGTTGCCGTGCCCGAACTGGTTTGTTCATTTACTGTAGTGCCGGTAGGTGCTGGATTCCCCGAGCCGTCGTTTGCAGTCACAGTTAATATTGCCGTCGGTACTTGTAAGTTCTTGGTAACACTTACTGATGTCAGGTCAATGGACGGATTTGTGCTTGATTGCGTCAGCGTAAAGTCTGTTATACCGCCTGCACCGCCTTCAACTTTCAGGTAGTACTTCTTGGGCATTGCATTGATAGTGAAGTTGCCGCTTGAGTCAGTAGTAGCGTATGTCGTCTGGTCGCTGTACTTGATGAGCGTGACTGCAGCGCCGACGATCGGCGAGCCGCCGCCGTCCGTCAAAGTGCCAGAAAACGTGCGCGTGGCGGGCGATGCAGCCGGTACGCTGAAGCTGGTGTCACCGGTGACCGTAAGCGGCAACTCTAAGCAGTCGTAATGCGAGCCGCCCCCATTTATTCCTTTGCAGACGCTTGTAGTGTAGGAGCTCGACTCTAGCCCAGACGCAGCATACGTTGCGCCGACGATCGTTTTGATAGTTCCGCTCGCCGTGCCGGTAAATCCAGTGCTATTGACTAAGCTGATAGTCGAACCCGGGTCACCCGCATAAAGGCTGGTAACGCCGCTTGTAGCGCGGGCAGTTACTCCCTGCGAATCTGTGCCGCCGGAATTACTGTATTGGGTAATTGTCATGGTAGCGGTCTGTATTGTCAGGTTCAGCGACAAGTTGCCAATCAAAAGGTTTAGAGAAGGCGTATTTGATTGTGACAGCGTAAAGTTCGCTATGCCGCTTATCTGGTTATTGCCGCTTACGTACAGGTAGTAGGAGCCTGCCGCTGCGGAAATGCTGTAGTAGCCACTTGAATTAGTCGTTGTCGAATATAAGCTTGAGCCCCAGCCTGAATTTTTGAAAATTTCTACCGTGACACCATTTAGCGGATTGCTTGAACTATCAGTCAGCGTTCCGGAAATAGTATGCGTTGGAGCCGAGAGAGTATCGTTAATGGTTTGGTCCGAGCTTACCGAAACACTGCTGTCAGTATAAGACGACATTCCGGTGTTGCTCGGCGGGTCAATATGGATATCATAAGTACCGGATACAGGGATATTGAGCGTATAGGCACCGGATGAGTTCGTGGTAACTGGACCATAAAGAGGGGTGCTGCCTGACGGCACAGTGGCATACACATAGGCACCATTAACGAATCCGTTAGACGGATTCCGTACGGTCCCGGTTATATTGCTTCCCGTCGCGCCAACTTTCGATGTTAGTTGAAAAACAGAAATCGCAGCCACTAATGCCAAGACCCACACTGTGGCAGCAATCGTCTTCGGGCGTTCTAGACGCCTATTAAATATATACATACCTCTCCTTACGCTTATTCTCTAAATAAACATTAGCGTAATGAAATAGGGCAAGTAAAGCCGCATTGAAGGCTGGGAATCTTCTTGTAATTAGGGGCACTGATCCAATCATAGGTGGCGGCATCGTGTACAAAACCACAACACAATGCCTGCGCACTTCGACTGCTATGTTGGCGCGTGGGTTATCGCACCACCAGCGATTTGCCCAGTAATGGCAATGCGAACGGCTGGTTGGTCATAATATCGGCGTATAGGAGCTGTGGCACAGCGCCGTATTTCATTGCGTTCTGGATTGCCGCCTTAGCGTTATCCGGGGAGCCTTTCGCGCCTTCGAATATCGCTAAGTATACCCATAACTTATAGTCATGCGGGTATACACTTAAAGCTTTTTGAAAGAAACGGCTCGTCGTCGACGGATCCGAATACACAACGAGGATCAAGCCCAGGTTTTCATATACGGTACTTAGGTTATTGTATTTCAGCGCCGTATTATAGGCTTTTGCCGCGCCGGGGTAGTCGCCGGATTGTTCAAGCGATACACCGAGGAGGTTATAGTTCGAAACTGCCGGGTATATATCAATTGAGCGCTGAGCATATGCCGCGGCTTCCTTAAAGTTGCCCTGATCAATAAGGTGCTGCGAGATGCTGATCATTGCCGAATAGTCTCCCGGCGAGGCAGCCACATCATGCTGCGCAAGTATAAATTGGCTACGATAGTCGGTTCCTCTGAATGCCGATCGGATCCCTAGGATACAGAGCAGCACCACCACCGGCACCAGCAACCATGCAGGCGCTACGCGAAGCTTGACTGACCTCAATGCTACTCCGATCATTCCGAGCAGGCCGGCGACCGAAAAGTAAAACCAGGTTTCGCATACGGTCATATCCAGGGGAACAATCTGCAGATAGAGGATGACACCCAATACTGTCCACGCAGCAAAGAAACTGAATACCCGAAAGTCGGTCTTTGGATGTTTGCGGCGTATCAGCAGGCCGGCGTATACAATGAGGCCGGCTGCTATCAGGTCGACCACGAGCGGCAGGACCGTTTGGGTAAGGGTGAATTTGGGGTAAACCCAGTAGTATGTGCTCGCCAGCTTCCATGGAAAAGTAAACTTCGTTATATAAAATTCTACGATGGAAGGTGCGGTGAGCAGCCGACCCGCCAGGCTCACGTTGTCTATCGGCGCAGCAAGCTGCTTGCTGCCCAGGCCGACGGCATGACTCCGCAAAGCGAGATAGATGATAACCGGCACAGCTGTAACACCAAGAAAAGCGAGTATGCGCTCCTTGTTAAACCAAAACAGGTAGAGCAGCGACACGATAATGAAAACGAACCCGGCCTCTTTGGAAAGCAGCGAAAGCAGCAGACAGGCCGAAACCGCCCATAAACTTTTGACCAAGTCGGAGCGCATAAGCAAGTAAAGCGCCAAAATGCCGAAGAAAAAGAACAGAACATCTTGCATTGTCGCGATCGAATACACGATTTGCGAATTGAGCGGATGCACGAGGAAGAGGAGCGACAGAAGCAGGGCGGCGGCAGGTTTCAGGAAACGCTTAAAAACCAGGTAGAGCAGGAACGCACTCGCAATATACAACGAAAGCTGGACAACATGGAACGCAACCGGGTGCGCCCCGAATAGCGTGTAGATGAGCGAAAAGGCGGTCGTCATCATGGGCCGGTAATAGGATCCGGTGAGCCGTTGCCCGTCCCAGTACGTGCCCGCCTGAAAGAATTGCGGGAAATTTTTGATTGAATGTACGGGAGGGTTGTTTACGATTTGAAATGTATCGTCGTTTTGAAATGGATTGGCAAGGCCGCTGAAAAAGACAGCTAATCCGATGACTGCGAAAGCGCAAGCTACTTGCCATGACTTCAGGTCGTTTATCTTCTCAAGCCAGCGGTTCATACCGCAAACCTCGTCACTTCCTTATACGTGAATACATCTAAACATAATCATACCATCTCATGCCGTGACCGGAGCTCCGGGAAGTGTCACTGATGCCGGAACATACTCACGTTCCTATCGGATAAGCAGGGTCTTGCCGAGCAGCGGTATGCTGAACGGCTGGTTAGTCATAATATTGTTGTAGATTATAGGTGGTACCGCGCCGTATTTGGCTGCAGTCTGGATGTCGGCTTTCGCAGCGTCGGTTTGGTTCTCGGCACCCTCGAATAGGGCTAGGTACAACCGCAGCCTAAAATCTTGCGGATAGGCTTTAATGGCTTTTTGAAAAAACTGACTCGCCGATGCCGGATCCGAGTACATCATAAGAATCAAGCTTAAGTTTTCATACACAATGTTCATATCGCCGTATTTCAGCGCCGCACTGTATGCTTTCGCCGCGCCGGCATAATCCCTTGATTGCTCGAGCGCCACGCCGAGGTTGTCATAGTTACCGACCGCAGGGTAGATAGCAACCGACTGTTTGGCGTAGTAGGCAGCTTGACGAAAATCACCCTTATCGATGAGTTTTTGAGACAGGTTGTTCATCGCGAAGTAATCTTCTTTTGATACTTTTACGTCGTGTAATCCCAGCGTGAGCTGGTCGTGGAAATCCGTACCCCGCACCGCCGATCGCGCGCCTAATACGCATACCAAGAGCACGACTAGAACCAACGGTATACCAGGGTGTAGCCGGAAGCGCACCGTTTGAACGATGATGCCGATGGCACCGATCAAGCCAGCCATAGATAGGTAGACCCAGCCTTCGCAGGCGGTCATGTCTAACGGTATAAACTGAAGGTAGATGCCGAGGCCGAGTGCCGCCCAGGCCATAAAAAACAAGTAGCGCTTGAATTGTTCTTTCGGAAGCTTATGGCGTATCCTGATGCCGAAGTAGACGAATAGGGCTATTATCGCGAGGTCGGCTAGCAGGGGTAGCAGAACATGGCGGACGCTAAAGCTCGAATAAACCCAGTAGAAGTTGTTAGCGAGCTGACTCGGGAAGACGAATTTGGATGCATAGAACAAGATCAGCGACGGCACGGTAAACATACGCGCTAATAGGCTGAAGTTATCAATCGGCCCGCCTTTCGGATGACGGCCGACCAAACCAACGGCATTGGCTTTGAGCGCCAGGTAAACGGCGAACGGCAGAAGCATAATTCCCGCGAACCGTGATAGCCGTTCACGATCCCATAGGAATAGGTACAGAAACGATATGACCACAAAGATCATCGCCGCTTCTTTGGATAAGAGAGCCAGAAACAGCCAGGCGGCAGCGGCTACCATGCTCTGTGTCGATTTGTAGGTGATGAGCGTCCAAAGCGCCAGCGTGCCGAATAGGAAAAAGAGAGCGTCCTGCATCGACGGGATCGCGAAGACGTCTTGAGAATTTAAAGGGTGTACGACGAAAATGAGTATGAGCGCAAGCGCAAGTAAAGGCTTGAAGAAATGCCGGAAGATTAGATACAGAACAAACGCTCCGGTAAGGTACAGCAGGAGCTGTACTATATGAAATGCTATCGGGTGTGGTCCGAACAATGTGTAGATCGCCGAGAAAGTCGTCGACATCATCGGCCGGTAGTAGTCTCCGGTAAGCTGAAAACCGTTATAGAATGTACCGCCGCTAAAGAACATGAAGAGGTTTTTAAATGAATGGACCGGGATATTCTGAATTATTTGAAAATTGTCGTCGCCCTGAAAACCGCCGTTGAGGCCGGTGAAGAACACGATAAACCCTAGGGCATAAATTACACAAGCTATGTGCCATGCTTCCAGCTTTTCTATTTTTGCCAAGAATTGGCGCATTGTTGACACCACATACCCCTCGTTCAGTAAGCCTTAACAAAATCTTAACAGTTTGGCATGCGACGCGCCAGTAAACGTCAAGCCGTTCACTGGTGCAGCAACTTCGCTAAACGCTGTTCAGAAAACTATGGAATAAGCCTCCTCAAGCTGTCGCCCGGGGAGTTACGCTGTATAGATTAGATATACCCCATTAGCGCGTTAAACGGGATGATTACCCGCTCGCCTCTTTTCCAGTTGTCCCGGCTCCGGGGGCGCGATTGAGAACAATTCGGATCGAAATCGCCGATGTTTCGCATATCAGGAGAAACGACTTCAATGTGTTCTGTTTGGACCACCCTTTGAACTGTGGGTACAGCGCGCGGCCGATGGTATTGAAATGCGATTACCGCTAGCGTGCCGACTTGTTCAGCGACCAGTACCTTTAATGCTTGCTGGGCGACCTCGCGGGTATTAAATGCCAATCCGGGCCGCTTATTTGTGTCTATGGACTGCGCAATTTGTCCGTCAATGCTAGGATCGAGTAGTCTGGCTGCCATCACTACCTCCTGCTGCATCGCTAGAGGCATCTTCGTGTCACGAATCATCTCGTCATTCACGATATACCTCGCAAGCTCTAGGTTAGTTGCTCCTGGTGCAGCTACTTCACCATCCGGTCCATAGATGGTGCCGAAGCTGACGGCTAAAATACCGTTTACGTTTTCTATCGTACCGACTTGCGGCATAGCGCCATCGCCTGCCCACTGCACGCGCTGCAGAACTTCACCAGGGGATATCATATGATAAAGTATAACATAAGTAGCTTGGCTCGTCCATTTTATCGATCTTCCGTGACTATAAGCAGCCTAAGGAGAAACTTTAGCTTACAATAGTAAGGAGCTGATGAGGTCGATCAAACAAGTCACCAACTTTAGGGCAGTCCGCTTTACGCTCTCCGGAGCAGTCAATACGGCAGTCAATTTCACCATACTTAATGCTGCGTTCTACAGTTTACATTTAAGCAAATTTGTGTCAATTATTATTGCTACGGCCTGTGCCATTGGTGTCAGTTTTATGCTGAATCGCAATTATGTTTTCAGGGACAAGGACCGCCCGGTTAAAAAGCTGCCACGCTTCGTGGCTGTGTCAGTATTAGGCGTGTTTATTATTCAAAACTCCGTCTACGGTTTATGCGTCCTGTTGCTACACAACCATGAGTTTGGGGTTATTGATGCTATACAGCAACTAAGCAGTGTACATTTGAGTAGCAGCTTCGTTGATATAAATTTCAGTAATGCCATCGCATCATTCGCCGTGTTGTTCTGGAATTACAACGGGTACAAGCTATTCGTATTTAACGGTAAACGGCAAGGTAATGAAGTTATTGAAGACACCGGCACCGAAACAGCCTGATGTAAGCATAGTAATCCCGGCCTATCGTGAGGAAAAACGTATCGGTCCCACGCTTGATGAACTGGCAGCGTTCCTAAAGCGTGATGCGTTTTTCAAACGGAAAGACGTGGAGGTAGTTGTTGTCGCTGCCGATGCGCCGGATAAGACGCATGAGATCGTGAACACGAAGCAGACGCTATTTAAGCGGTTCGTATTCCTGAAACCAGGGCCGTTAGTTGGTAAGGGCCGCGACGTACAGTACGGCATGCTGCGCGCTTCTGGAAAGGTTGCTGTGTTCATGGACGCTGATTTAGCGACTCCGCTGCATCATCTGAAAACGTTCTATGAAGCGTGTGTGAGCGGCAATGATGTTGTCATCGGTACCCGCAACCTGCGCACCTACCGCGCTAATGTGCTACAGGGCCTATTCGCGAGCCTTGGCAACCTACTGTACCGCTTGGGAAGCGGTATGCAGATTGAAGATACCCAGTGCGGGTTCAAGATGTTCAACGCGCGGGCGCGGCAACTCTGCTTTTCGAAGTTAACAATACTCGGCTGGGGTTTTGATATTGAACTACTAGCCATTGCTCAGGCAAACGGCTTGAGGATAAAGGCAACCCGCATTGATGATTACCAACATATGCCATACAGCACACATACGGAAGGAGCTACAGCGATCACGCTGCGATCCGTGAGAGATTTCGGGCATATTACCGTGCGGCGACTACGTGGGGCGTATTTGAATAGCTGAACAGAGTGAAGGGTATAGGCTATATGTACAAAGCACACTGCGCACCGACAGCGATTTAGTGCCACTTAGTGTGGTGATTTACAGCGTCTGATGAACCTCAATCAACTGGGTTGTACCAAAAACAGTCGTTTTTGGGACGCTGATGAGCTGATGATATGATGCTAGTGACATGTTTAATTTGCGCCGCACGATCGCCATTCTTACGGTCGGCCTCTGCTTAGCCGCAGTCGGCTATTATGTTGTCTGGCCGGAAGTTCAGCGCGCTGAAGATCAGTACATTCTAACTCACGCCGATCCGGCCATGGTTACCCTGGCCGATCAAGCCGGGATGAGCCGGCAGGGCAAGCTCGTCTTTCTGCGCACGCATCCCAACCTTGTATCAGACACGGAAATGCAGACCGTTTGCGCCCAGAATACTGCCGCCAACAACCAGAACGGTTTTATTGAACAAGGCTGCTATGCGCCCGCCACAAACCGGATATATATCCGCCGGATGCCGTCCACGCTGCAAAAGCTGGAGTTCACAACAGCCGCATACGAAATGCTGCACCCTGTTTACCTTAAGTTGCACCACTTCGCTCATGCCGGTACGCTCGATGCTGCCATAGAAGCCAATTACGTTGGCTTGCACGACCCCAAACTGGTTGCGCAAGTAGCGAATTTTGCCAGCACCGAGCCTGGCGCGCGCGATCTGGAACTCTTTTCGTTAATCGGCACCGGCTATAGCGATCTTTCGGGCGGCCTCGTGCGATACTACGCGCCCTACTTCGATAACCGCGGCCTCACCGTAACGGCTACCCGGGACATAGACCGGCGCTTCCAGCAAAGCCAGGACCAGCTGGCCAAGCTGAAGCAGCAAATCGACAGCTTTAACAAACTTGCCGACACCGCGTACGCAACCAGCGTGACGCAAGCCAAAGCCGGCGACGCCAGCGGCGACAACTATTACTACAATCTGTACCGGCAGTACCTCAAGCAGGAAAATACCGCCATTAGGCAGTACAACGAAGTCCTAAAAAACTACAACACATTGGCAGCCGAGTATAACGGCACCCAACCCGTCCGGCAAATCACTCCCGCCCAGACACAATTGCAGTGAACTCATTTCACACCTCAACTCTGTTAAGTGAAATTATTTCTGGCGAGTGCGCTGAGGCAGTTCTCATGAGGAAGCGTAACCTTAGTTACGGTGACGAACGAAACTGGCGCAGCGTGCCGTCAGAAATGGTTGAAGCTGGAGGGGAGATGTGAAATGAGTTCAGTAGACGCTGCAGCTGTATTGTCTCCGGCCGTTGCCAATACGAAGCGCTCCACGGCTTCGGCAAAACCGTCATCATCCACTGAGGCTACGACGAAGTCGGCTGCGGCCTTAAGCCTGTCCGAGGCATTGCCCTTAGCGCGGCGCTTTCAAACAGCGGCAGGTCGTTGTTGCCGTCGCCGACGGCCATGACCTCGTCTTTGCCGACGCCCAATATCCGCAGCAGCTCGTGCACGCCGTGGCGCTTGTTGCCTTCTCTGTGGGTCACCTGGATTTCCTGCAAACCCGGCTGATCTTTGCGGTCCACTAGCAGATGGGGATGAATGTTCGGTATACGATCGAGTTTGGCCATTATGCCTGCTGCCGCTTGCTTATGGACGATAGCGAAAACATACGGCGCCCGCTCGGTAATTAGGTCGATGTCTACGTCGTCGGGCGAGCGCTCGACTTGTCCGACATCGTAGTCTATAAGCACGCAATGCGGCGCAGTGATTCCCACAATCCGCTTGAGCACGTCCGGCCCAAGCCATTTCGACCATACCAGCTCGCCGGTGGTAACTTTGCGGATAGATGCGCCGCCGTCCAGCACGCACAGCCCGTCGAACCCCAGCACATTCATGACGCCCTGCGCCATCTCATACGGCCGGCCGGTTACCGGCGCCACGGCAACGTCGGCATTTTCGGCCGCGATTACTGCATCGCGCACCCGCTCGGACACCGTATGCTGTCCGTTTACGACAAGCGTGCCGTCAATATCTGTCAGGATGAGTTTTACTTTAGACACGGGGCAATTATAGCAAACTCTTTTGGGCACGCTTCTGGATGTAGACTATACAGCTACGGCAACGACTTCAGGCTGGACAATACGGTGATAATCGGCGTACCGCATTTTGATAGAAACATCATGCCGGCCGGGATTGAAGGATACGACCTCACTGCCATGAAAACTTTCATCGACCAGTGTTCTGAGACCGGCGATATTGCCGAACGGATAGCAAGAACCAATCTCGCAACCCATGCGTTGTTTGACTTCTTCGGGGCTCGCGAAACGGACGTCTTTGACTCCTAGAACCCGCTTAAGCTGTTTGGAGTTTACGCGCTTATGACCCGGCAGCACTACTAAAATAAAAGCCGCTTCCGCGGCTTTGAATTTGAACAGGAGCGATTTCGCCCCTTGCTCCAGCTTCAATCCGCGTACTGCCGCCGATTGCTCACAGGTATGTACCGGCTCGTGTTCAATCCGCTCATACTCCACCCCATGTAGGAGCAGCAGCGCAAGAATACCTTCGTACGGCTGTGGCATTAAAACTTAATTATAGCAAAAAACGGCAGCTGGCGGTGCCTCGTATTTATTTCAGAACAAGCGAACGTTTTAACTGCCAGTATTTCGTAGGCCAGCGGATCTATGGCGCCAGCCGGTTGATGTCGCGGGGGAAGAGCGTGGCTTCTTTGACGTTGCCGAGGCCAATGGTTTTTTCTACCAGACGGTCAATGCCGTAACCGCAGCCGCCATGTTGCGGCAGACCGTATTTGAACGCCTGCAGGTAATATTTGTAACCGGGGTGGTCCACGTCCATGCCGACCTTCTTCATCTGTTCGACCAGTTTGTCGTAATGGTACTCACGCAAGGGGCAAGTGGCAATCTCCAGCCCGCGGAACAACAGGTCGGCCCAAAGTACGGTCGTGGGATCTTCGGGGTTGACCTGATGGTAGAACTTCATTGCTTCTACCGGGAAATGCGTGGCAAAGACCAGCTCGCTGCCGAGCTGCTTCTTGGCGTACTCGCAAATCCACTTTTCTTCGTCCGGTATGAGGTCCTTTTCTTCTGTCGTATCGGTGCCGGTGGCTTTGGTGTAGAGCTTGTGGATTTCCGCCACGGTAATTTGCGGCACTTTATCGGTGACGACGAGCGGCGGAGCATTCAGGGATTTCAGATCTTCGGCATGTTCCTGGTACGCACTACCCAGGGCATGCAGCGTCATATCGCCAACCATATCCAGCACTTCGTCGTGGCTGTTTACAAACCCCATCTCGATGTCGAGCATGTAGACTTCCGTCATGTGACGGACCGTGGCGCTGGGTTCGGCGCGGAAAGCCGGCGCGATCTCGAACACGCGCTCGAACGCACCCACCATCATCTGCTTGTACAGCTGCGGGCTCTGGGCAAGGGTAGCCTCTTGATCGAAGTAGCTAAGCTTGAAGACCTCGGCGCCGCCTTCGGTTGCGCCGGCTATCAACTTGGGCGTGTTGATCTCGACAAATTCGTGGTCGGTCAGGAACTCACGAATGTACCGCAGCAAGCTGGCACGGATTTTGAATATTTTTTGCTCCTGCAGGTTGCGCACGTTCAGGGCGCGGTACTCGAACAACGTGTCCAAGTTCTCGGATTTATGCTGGATGGGTTTGTCAATCTCTATCGGCGGTTCATCGGTGACGCGCACGAATATATCAATAGTTGCGTCGTGCAGCTCCGCCCCGCCCGGCGCGCGTGGCTCCGTTACGGCAGTGCCGTCGGCACTCAAAACCGTGCCGATCTGCAGGCCGCGCAGTTTTTCCACCTCGTCTTTATTCTCTAATACTACCTGGGTCAGGCCGCGGCGGTCACGAATGTTGATGAACGTCAGCCCCCCGAGCAGCCGCTTTTTATGCAGCCACCCCTCTATGTGCACCTTTTCGCCTATGTGACTTTTTACGTCACTGCTGAGAATTCTCATCGGTTTGTCTCCTTGAACCCATTGTATATCTGCCATCTGTTAAGTGAAAGCACTGCGGGCGTAGCCGAAAACAGCATCAGGTGAGGAACTGTACCTGCAGGGTACGCTGACGTGCAGTATGCTGTTTGCAGTCCGCCCACTGTGCTTGAGGCTGGATGGAAGATGTGCAATGGGTTCATTAATCGTCGTTGGCCGGCTCCGGATGAGGGTCGCTGGCACAGCACGCTAGCGCCGGCTAGCAGCTGCCGACCCGATGATTCATATTAGATGCGCCGATGCTAATCATTACGGCCTATTCTACCACATTATCTGGTTTTTCGGACGCAGCCCGCTCTTCTGCGGGCTGCGGCTCGACGGGCGTGGGTGACGAATGCCGCCGTCGGTGGCGTTCAATTACTGCCTTCCGGTCATCATAATGGCCGAACTGCTCGTGCTCGATCGCCCCAAATAAGCAACGCAGAATATCGCTGAGGGTAATAATACCGACGTAGTCATCGGCACTGTTGACCACGATAAACAGATGCTGGCGCGTTTCGTAAAATGCCCGCAGTGCCTGCTCCAGGCTATCGCCTTCGTGCACATACGCCAGGTGGTTGTCGTAGTAGTCACGGACGCCGCCGCGGTGCTGGGTATCGGCGATGACGTCGAGCGGAAGCGTACCGACAATAGTAGTCGCCTCGCCCTCACACACCGGAAAGCGCGGATGCCCGCTCTTGTGCAGATCGTCCAGCAATACCGGGTTGATCGCGTCATTGATGTTCACTGCCAGCACCTGCTTGCGCGGCACTACTATATCCCCTACGTCGTAATCGCCGAACTTCAGCAGCTTGCGCATACGTTCCAGCTCTTCGTCGCTGATGCGGTTGTCACTCTGATGCCCCTGACGTTCTAGCAGCTCCTCCATGTCTTCCCGCTCGTACAGACCCGTGTGGGGGCCCAGGTGATAACGGCCCACATACGCGGCCAGGTGCCGTAAAATCGGGTGTAATACGCGCATAATCTCTACCACTCCCGGTGTACACCGCTCTGCCAACCGTGCGCCAAGTAGCGTTAGGCGCGTCCGCGGCAGCCACGTAAAGCCGAGCCACAGCACCAGCGCAACCACCACAAAACCGAGCGGTAGCGGAGCGACTCGGGCAAACAGCACAAAGCCCCCGGCCGCGCCCAGCCCCATTACTATCCACAGCAAAAGCCTGAGCTCGCTGCCATACGTAGCCGCACGGAATAACGTCGCTGCCAGGCGGTCGTTATGCGCGGCTTCCCGTTTTAACTCTTTTCGCGGCACATAGAAATACGTTTTTTCCAGCGTGAGCGCCAGAAGCGCGAGGAGCACCAGAAGCAGGGCGAAAATGAAGGTAATCATTGAACCCATTTCATGCCTCCAGTCTGTTAAGTGAGAGGGATGTGAGCGAAGCCGAAGCACGCATCAGGTGAGGAAGTGTACCTATAGGGTACACTGACGAGCAGTATGCGTGCTGCAGGCCGCTCATATACCTTGAAGCTGGAGTGGAGATATGAAATGGGTTCATAATATGTATGGTACCACTTAACTGTATACGTAAGTCCTGTATACTAAATATACTAACGGTTCTTAGGAGGTTATTCATGTCGAAACAATTTTGGATCGTCCTGGCTGCAATTGCGGTGATACTCGGCAGTATCCTTGTCGTCACAAAACACGACCGGCAAAGCGCCGCGCCAAGCGGTTCGAGCGGCCAGCCCACCAATCATGTAGAGGGCAAGAGCAGCACGGGCGTTACGCTTGTAGAGTATGGCGACTACCAATGCCCAGTGTGCGGTAACTTTTACCAGGTAGTAAAGCAAGTGACTGCCAAGTATAACGACAAGATTATCTTCCAGTTCCGTAACTTGCCGCTTACGTCCATCCACCAGAACGCCTTCGGCGCCGCGCGCGCCGCCGAAGCGGCCGGTTTGCAGAACAAATACTGGGAGATGCACGCTATGCTCTATGCCAACCAAACGACATGGTCGCAGTCTCGCGACGCCGAGCCGTTCTTCAAGGCCTACGCGACGCAGCTTGGGCTGAACGTTGCACAGTTCGAGCAAGACTATGCCAGTGAAAAGGTTAATAACGCCATCAACGCCGATCTGACAGCCTTTAGCAAGACCCACGACGACATGGCTACACCCACGTTCTATCTGGACGGCAAGAAGCTAGACAACACCAAGCTGATCGATACCAGCGGCCAGCCGACACTTGACGCTTTCTCCAAGCTCATCGACGCCGAGATTACCCAGAAGACCCCCGCAGCTAAATAAAGCAGAGACCGGCCTCATGTGCCAAGCCCCGAACCAGCTCATTCTTCGTTAAGAGAAGAACGAGCTGGTTTCCGCCAGGGACAGCCATGAAGGTGGCTTGTTATTTGGCGAAAAAAGCTTAGTACGACAAATACTGGCGCCACACTGGGCGGCGGACCGATACGTGAACGTGCGAGGGCTTAACATGTATGATTTTTATTTTGACTGGCATCTCTCGTTACTCCACACAACAAGCAACCATAACAGCGAATATACCGCTCTAAAGGCAAGCTTGTACGTTTTATAGTACTTTTGTTAATTTTTATCTCACCTCGCGGCTCTCGCTATCCGCTATAATGATATGGCTTCAGTCTACCGAACCTGCTTATGCTTGTCAAGAATTTGTGTGCGGAATGTTGTGACGGAATTGATGCGCCAGCCTAGACTCCTGCGGTCGGTTGAAGACTCTCAAGAAACTCCGGAAGCTTTGCCTGCAAGGCCGGGTCTACATTATCGGAATACAGTACGGATCTTGCCGCCACGACCGCCGCTAGGTCGAATACTGCTTCAACTTGCTCGGCGGGAGTTAGAAATGTCTTGGGGGCTGGTTCTTTGCTGCCCGCCAGTCTTGCCTGGCTCCAATCCGTATATTGCTCTTTAGTAAGCCACCAGCACAGGCTGCCGAAATGGTAAAACTTTGCTTGGGTCGATTGTTCGTCTTGCCGCGTTATCAAAGCATGGACATACGAAATGTTGCCGGGATTTGCGCTGCTTCCTTTTATGACCACGACGGAAGCCTGAATGATATGCTTAGCCCGTTCGGCCATTTTCTGTGATAGGACCGCATGGCCAATTGCCGCGGCCACTTCTGCAGTCTCCTGAGTACTGTCTTCTTTGTTAGGCAGACCACCGTTCCTATATGTATCCATGTTCCCCATAGGTCATCCCTGTTCAATTCTAACGTGTATACCATACCTAATATCTGAATTGCAACCGATTAGCCCCTAGGGGAGACGCCAGGTAATTGTTTCCGTCAGGTGCGAATGGGCATGGTATACTATAATCAGTTAACTGCGTTAAAAACAAACATGTCGCCGGATGGAATATTTTTAGAACTGAGCTTTATCATCGTCGTAGGGGCGATGGTGTCCATCATCATGCGCCTGCTGCGGCAGCCAATGATCCTAGGTTACATTCTCACCGGCATCTTAGTGGGGCCGGCAGCATTTAACCTTATCCACCTCGATACCTTCGACGCGTTCGCCAACATCGGCATTGCCCTGCTGTTGTTTATTATCGGCCTGGGTATGAACATTTCGGTCATAAGGAAGTTGGGCGGCACAGTGTTTTTGGCAGCCGGAGCGGAGCTGCTAACCGTAGGCGCCGCGGGGTTCTTTGTGGGCAGCTGGCTGGGGTTAACGCGCACCGAGGCATTCATCGCCAGCCTCTGCCTCTTCTTCAGCAGCACGATTATTATCGTTAAGATTTTGTCGGATAAGAAAGAACAGAACCGGCTGCACGGTCAGATAGCCATCGGCATTGTGCTACTGGATGACATTGTCGCCACTCTGGCGCTGCTGTTTGTGGCGGCAGGCAAGAACAGCACAGTCGGCCTGTCCAGGCTCGGCATGCTGGCGCTACAGGGAGCGCTGCTGATGGCTTTCTTGGTGATTATGAGCAACGTACTGTTACCGCGGATTGTGCGTTTTATGGCCAAGTCGCAGGAAATGCTTTTCCTGTTTGCGGTCGGTTGGGGATTCGGCGTTGCCAGCCTCTTTCAGATTGCCGGATTTTCCATCGAGATCGGTGCTCTGTTTGCCGGCGTATCGCTGGCCGGGCTGCCCTATGCCCAAGAGATTGAGGCGCGCCTGAAGCCGCTGCGTGACTTTTTCGTCGTCTTGTTCTTTATTGTACTAGGCAAGAGTCTATCTTTAAGCGGCCTGTCGGAAGCGATCGGACCGGCACTGGCGTTATCGGCAGTTGTTATTGTGCTCAAACCCGCCACCATCATTGCCACGCTCGGCTCGCTAGGATACACCAAACGCGTCAGCTTCATGGCTGCCATCAATCTGTCACAAGTCAGCGAATTTTCCATCGTGCTGGCGGTGCTGGCCGTAAACACCGGGTTGGTAGGCAAACAGTTCGGCACCATCATTACACTGGTGGCTATTATTACCATCGCCTGTGCCTCGTACCTCACGCAGCACGACAACAGTTTGTTTCGCCTCTTCGACCGCTGGCGCCCAAAGTTCTTTGAGCGGGCCGGCCGGCTGAAGGAGAACCGGCCCAAACTTGGCTACCAACTGGTGCTGTTCGGCTATAACCGCGGCGGGCATGAGTTTATCAAGCTGTTTCAGCGTCTGCATAAGCGGTACATCGTCGTGGACTACGACCCGTCAATCATCGAGCTCCTCCAGCACAAGCGCATTCCCTGTCTGTACGGCGACGCGGCCGACACCGACCTGCTAGACGAAATTGGCGTGCAGACCGCCAAGCTCATCATCAGCACGATGACCGATTTCGAAACCAACGAGCAGCTGGTGCGCCATATGAACCTGCTTAACCCCGACGCCGTCGTGGTCTGCAACGCCAACAATTACGAGGAGGCATTGCAGCTGTACGAGCTGGGCAGCAGCTATGTTATCATCCCGCACAATGCCAGCAGCGAACACCTGAGCACGCTGATTGAGCGCAACGGCATCGAGCGACATCACTTTGACCGCTACCGCGCCAGGCACCTAAAGCATCTGGAAGCCGACCACCCGCTGTACGTCGCCGAAGAAGCAGCCTAGCAGGTAATGGGACAAACCTACGGTTTTTCCCATCGCGCCGGGCGCCGGAGTGAATCCGTCGCTCGGGCTGCTCTTTTCCCTAAAACCGCAAGTCCGGAATCCGTGATTGGCCTTAGGCGGCTAGTACAGATACATGTTTAGGGTCCCGTTTTAGGCTCCTCGGGGCTTGAGCAATTGCAGCGAGCCGAGCATTTGCAACAGGTGGTTGATTGTTTGCCGATTCTCTAGCCCTCGCTCGACGGTACCTTCCCGCAGCGTCTTTCCAGTGCAGACATCGACCTCGTGATTACACTTCGGACAATGCCAGGTTTTGTGTCCGACGACCTCCGCTTTCGGAGAGACCTTTCGGCATTTGATACAGCGGATATTATCCGGCAGCTTCGCTTCGTTGTCCTCATTTTTCCGCCCTTTGCCACCAAACACATCCTGCAGATTTCGCTCGTTTTCCTGCGCTGTTTCTTCCTGGATCGCCTGGATCGACTTGGCACAACCGCCGTACGTGCGGCCGGCCGATAAGCCCTCGGCAATGCTTTGCGACAGCCGCTGGTTCACTGACTCTGGCGACGATGTCATTACGGCTATTGCTGCCTCAGCGGCAGAAGCTACCGGACTCCTACCCGAAACTAAATCGGCAAGACTGCCCCGAAGTTCCTCAACGAGCGCGTACCGTATAAGACGTTCCATAAGTCGCCCCGATTCCGCAGTAAAGCCCGGTGCGTTAGCTGCACGAATAAGTTCACTCCGAGCAACCGGATCCAGTTTGCTGACAATGGTCTCATTCTCCAGAAGCGTCCCGGCAAACTGCTGCAACACCGGCTCATTCTGGGACGAGTAGATTGCCCTAGCGAGCGGAATAAAATAGGCGCTGAAGTAAGCATCAATGACACCGCGTCGCTCCTCCAGAAATTCGGTCACGCTGTAGCGACGGTGCATTTTTCCTATCCGGGTATAATATTCAGCCCGCAAGTCGGCCGCGAATGTTTTTGCTTCATCAGGCGACAAGGTTTGGCGGATACCGTGGCGTATCCAGTCGTCAGCCGGTGTGTCTTCCGGTACTACTACACCGTGTGCCTCCAGCAGCACCCTCCAACTATGCTTATCACTGTTTTCAACAGAATACGTACCGGTAAGCACCGTGCCGTCACGACCCTTAACATAATGCTGCACGTAGTTCACGCCGGTGCGATAACCCAGATCCTCCCAGTATTTTTTGCCATCACGCGCCATCGCCTCTTCGGGGTACATACTAATGACCGTGTAGCTTTCGCCCGGCCGCAAGCTCTCCACGATATTGAGCACTGCAAGATCGCCTTCGTCACGGGCCTTCTGGTTCAGCATGCGTTTATCTGTTTCAGAAGCCGCCGATGAGTACTCAATGCCCTTCGACAAGACCTGTCGCATGCTTCTGCCGTCTTCGGCGAAGATCGCGTGATTGCGCACCTCAAACGTTCGGGTCGGCTCTACGTCCACCAAGCCGTGATACTCTCTGTCCGTATGCAGGTGCTCGCCTAAGGCTGTCATCAGGTCGCGTCTAGCAAACAGCTCGGCGCCTTTATATCCTTCCGAAGCGGCGACACCGCGCCACGCTAAGGCGCCGAGCTGGCGCCACGTGACCAACGATTCGCGATAACGCTCATCCGCCTCGTAGAGTTCATATACCCCAGTAATAGGATCCTGCAACACTTCAACGGCAACAGCCATACTATCAGGCCTTTCGCGACAGGGGATTATATAGCCTGAAAACAGCTTCACGAGCCAACGCGTACGTTCCGAACAGGATAGCGGTATAGAGCGCGTCGCTTAGGAACGTGTTGCGGAAGAAGGGGAGTGCCATGATATAGCAGTCGGCCAGCCCGCGCCAGGTGTGGGCGTACATATCGCTGCTTGCCCACACGGCAAAATTAGTAGTAATGAAGAAGAACAGTGAGGACAGGGCGGTGAGGAGTGCGCCCTTAGCGAAGCTAGGCCTGGCCAGCCACCGGCTGCTGGCGAACGCAATCAGCACATACGATGCCCAGACGGCAAACATGACCCGGTAATCGTAGAAACCGATAACAAGGTCGGAGAGCAGCATGGCGGCAAGCGGCACCCATACCGCCAGCTTTCGCGGCAATACAGCCCCGCCGAATATCGCAACGGCGGTCACCGGCGCAAAGTTGGCCGGATGGGGCAGCAGCCGCGCCGCTGCAGCCGCGAAAACCAGCACAATCGCAAGATACAACCGAACGTACTTCTCGGATCTCACTGCAATCGCCATTCCAGAACATCGCCGCTCTTCGTGACATACGAGCCGGCGCCGACACTTGCCTCTTTCCCGTTCACATAAAATATCCAGTACTTCGGGCCGTTCCCGGCCACACCGTTGATGGATACCACCATATCACCGAAGGAGTAGTGCTTGGTCTGGATGGCCGCACGCCGCCTGAGCAGCGTCAGCGCGTCCGTGCCGTCTTGACCCCGGTAGCGTATGTCTGTAAGGCGGCGCGGCGCAGTAACAGCCACTTGCGGCGTGTGATGAGGCCGTGTATCCGCCATGTACGCCAACCCGCCGGCAGTCACACCGCACACTGCGGCCACCGTCAGTACAATTATTTTTGTTTTGCTTAGAGCTACTCGGCCCATTTCCCCTCCATACCTCCGACACGCGGCAAGGAGAGGGAAGGGCAAACTTCCGTCCTGGTCTTGCTCGAGACATCGTGAGGTTTTGCTGTATCGGACTTGGCGTAACCTTTTCCTTCGTGGAAAAGAGCAGCCCGAGCGCGAATTTACTTCGCGCCCGGCGCGATGAGAAAAACCCTGCAAGGGTTTGTCTCATTACCTTTACCGTTGCGGCACAGTTCCCGATTTGCACGGGATTCCAGCGTTATATTGTTAATGTATTTAGTAGTGTAGCAGTTGTGCCAGACACTAGATATAGTAGTTTTGAGTACAGTTTAGCGCGCGCGGAAGCTGCGCACCATTTGCGTAAAGACCGAGAAATCCGGACTTATATTATTGTCCGTAAACACAAGCATGACGCGGTGACTACCCGTCTGCGGTCCGGTAACGCTAACGGTATTTATACCTTCCGCAGACCCCGTGGCAGCCACGGCACGCTCGTAGTTGCCCATGTCGCAGATAAAACTGACATCGTGCCACTTGGCCGGGGCTGTGCCAGTCCTGGCAGACTGAGGTGTCTTGTCAGTAAAGTTGGTGCAGTTTTCGGAAACGTCCCACGTAATATCCAAGCCGCTGCCCGCGCTTTGCACCGGCAGCAAGCGGTTGACGGCCAGCGATTGCGGCAACCGGTCGATATACACATCCAGCCGGAGGGCCGCCTCGTCACCTTTGGTACCCTGCCAACTAAAACCGTTAGCGGTAGTGGCAGGTGCCGGTATTGAACGCCAGCTGGCGGGCAGATCGATGGTAAATACGCTCTTCGTAATATGCTGCGTGACGGTTTCACGCTCAGAAACATGCCGGACAACCATAGGAGCTTGCGTTAGCGAAGTCTGGGGCTGAAATGTTCGGCGGGCAATGACAACCCCTGCCGCTACACCGCTGACAATCAGTATGCCGGCAAGCAAGTACGGCCAGTAACGGTGTCTGATTTGATGGCCGAAACGGTACATGGCAATTCTATCCCGTTTATGATTATACTCCCCTAATGGCCCGCTTGGCGCTTCAGGGCGGCCAGCCGCGGCCGAAAGCTCTGGGCAGCCGCTTCCACGCCCAGAATGCTCAGCGCTTCCACCAACACGTACAGGCTGGGCAGCTGGGGCGCCATCATCTCTGCCGACCCCTGCTCTGCTTGACGGAAAGCGTGTTCAGTTTTATCAACCAGCCATTTCTCCTCGTTCGGTAATACCTGATTGGTTGTTATACTTGGCGATTCCAGCGGATTTACAAGCTCAAGTGACCGCGCGGAAAAATCCCGCTTGCGCAAATGGCCGCGCTTAATCAGGCTGTTGACATGCAGCGCTACGGTTGCCACGGAGGTATAATCCAGCCCGGCCATAATCTCGCGGTAGCTGGGACTGTAGCCATGCTCGGCGATAAATGCGCCGATAAAGGTTAGCAGCTCGCGCTGCTTCTTCGTCGGCCGGATCATCCTAGGCTCTTCCATGCACCGCCCGCTGTTTCCTGGATGGGAACACCCACAGCCGGTACCAGGCATAATTCCAGAAGGTGAAGAACCCGGCCGAGATAAACTGACCGATGTACGGACTGATACCCTCGTGGCGCAGGCCGGCGACGATCAGGTAGTCGAGCAGGAAGTCTACTAGGGTAATCAGCATGTAGCGGCGCGTCACCCGTACTTGCTTCGATTTGCGTATGCCCTTCCCGAATACCCAATAGCGCTGCAACAGGTAATTGACCAGCCAGCCGAAAAAGCTAGAGCTTATCTTCGCCCAAAAGAGCGACCAGCCGAGGGCCGACCATAGCAGCGCAAACATGGCGTAGCCTGAAATAAAGTACACATCGCCGCTCACAATATACTCGACAGCCTGGATAATACGGCGTTTCAGCCAGTGGTCGTTCGGCTGTCTTTTGCTGGACCTATGCTGTTTTCGAGTCATGTGTTTGTTCTGCTTTTGTTTGTAGTATACCCCCTGATACCGCCAGTGTCGAGGAACGGCAGTGACGATCCGAAAAATACCCAAATATCACAGAGTTTCAGCAAGAAATCACCGACTACGCTTACCGGCCAGCGTTTAACCTTCTTATCGTCTGAAGGTTCGATGCCCACTGAGCCCAATCCCGATTATGTTTAAAGACTTCTTAAGAGGTCTTTTTTGTTATTATGAGTCCTCTTTAACATTTAAATTGCAGACGAATAGATTGAGCTAGTTTTTTTAAGACATCCATGCTAATTTGGAATTTGGCAGCGAACACCTGATCACGGCAGCCTACCTTATTGAAGTGAAAGTGCCCGGACATGATCATAAGCGGTTCGTGCGGGCAAAGCTGGCAATGAATAACAATGTCATTTACTTCGTAACAACAAACAAGCGAAAGCTCGAGGAATTCAGCGCCGTAATCAACGGCAGGGGCAATAAACTTGTCAAATACGAAGCAGAGCTGATTGAGCCGCAGTCAACCGACGGCATGGCGATCATCGAGCATAAGATTGAGCAGGCCAAGAAGCTATTACCGGGTAAAAAGGTACTCGTCGATGACCGCGGGTTCAATATCCATACTCTCGGCGGCTACCCTGGTCCGATGCTGAAGTTTACGCTTGAGACCATCGGCACAGAGGGGCTCATCAAGCTTATGGCCGGGAAAGAAGACCGGCGGGGTGATTTCATCACTTCGCTCGGCTACCACGACGGCAGGGATGACGCCTATTTCCAGACCAAAGAAGAAGGATTCCTGATCGACGAACCAAGAGGTGACAACCTACGTGGTTGGAACGAACTGCTGTACATCTACGGGTACAAAACCTTGCCTGGAAAGAGCTTAGCTGAATATACTGACAAACAATGGGAGACGTACTTGCAAGCACTCAACGATGATGATGTCATGAAGCAGTTTCTGCAATATATAGGCTAGCGTTGAGAACCTTGCGGCATAACATTACGACAAGTGCCCTTCTAGTTGAGACTCAAACTATAAAAGCCCAGAATTTTGTCGTAATTTAGTTGCACTAGTGTCGCGTAAGGTTCACCCTGCAGGCTCATTGCGAGGTTATGGTGGCTTCGGCGCTGCCTACGGCGGAATCGTTGCTTTCCGAGTATACATATACTCTCCAAGCGCCGGCTGGAAGCGTTACGCGCACCTTGGATTGTCCGTCAGTACCGGTTACCAACGCCGCATTCCAATAGAGTAGCCTGCCGGTCCTATTGGCAAGCTGGACGGTGTTGTCGCCGCTGCCGCCGCATTTCCCGCCGCCGCCAAAGCCGATGCCCACCAGCGAGGACGATGAGCTAGTAGTAAGCTCCCGGAAGCCGTACAGGGATGTGTACATGTCGGGCGCAACAATGTCACTTAGACTGTATGCCGAATCGCTGACTATGCCAACGATTAGGTTCGTAGCCAGCGAGCTCCCGTCATGGCCCTTAGCGGAAATGGTTAGTTCGGCTGCGTCGTTCGCTGCATACTGCTGTTTATCGGCGGTGACGGACAGCGCTGCCCGTTGTTGCGGCGCATTGACCGTAAATGATGTGCCTTCGTCACGATATTCACTGTTCCGGAAATAGCTCAGTGACAACGTAAATGAAGGCGCTAATGCCGGCGTTACGTCTATCTGGTAATTGTTGGCGCCCTGTTTCAGCGTCAGCAGCTCGTACTTATAGATCAAGCCGCGCTGCTGGGTGGCCAGCACTGTCATATCCTGCGGCGCTGTAATCGTCAGGCTTAACGTGTCGCCTACAGTCGTTATGCCGCTGCTGCCGCTGACATCCAACCCGCTCAGCACAAGATCGCTGTGCACGATCGGACCGGTGCCCTGCAAAATAGTCAGGCCAGTCCTGGCCTCTACAGCCAAACCGTTTTCATCCTTTGCGGTAACGATCAGGCTTACGTAGCCGATGTCGCCCGCATCAACGGATTGGTGTATGGCTGCATAGCCTGAACTATCGGTTTGCGTACTGCCGGTTGCGACCACTTTTTCGTCATACTTTTGAGTGGATGAGTTGTAGGACGACGTGGCAAAGCGGTAATTCAGCGTGCCGTTGGCGTACGGCGTGCCGTCCAATGTGCTCACGTACACTCGGCTGAAAAGTTCTTCCCCTTTATTAAATTCAGTTCTTCCCGTTCCGAACTGGACCTTCGCATCACCTTGATGGATGACTGCCGAAGCCCCGCCCGATCCGGTCAGGTCATTCGCATCTTTCTTGCTGACCCGTACGGTTACAACGTGGCTGGAGCCGCTCTGCAGCTGCGTCAAATCAATCGGAATAGACGCATGGCCGTTGGCGTCCAGATTCAGCGTCGCATCTTGCGCGCCGACTCCTGCGCCTTCGTAGCCGAGTGATGCGAGATTGCCGCTCGGATCGTTCTCGTAATAATCTTTGGAATATATGTTATAGGTTGCCGTCGTATTGGCGAGCGGCTTTCCGTCCGCTGTCGTGGCGGTAACTTGCCCCAAGACAGTCTGGTTGGCCAGGTATTCCTTCTTATCAAATTTGACATTGAAATTGTACTGGGGCAACTGTTTCCCAGACACGATAAACGTAGAGACAGCGATGCGGTTGGTGTGGGACCTATCGTCATACGCGTACAACGCGAACTCATGGTTCTGCTTATCCGGCGAGTAGCTGTTGCCGAGGCTGAAACTTCCGCTGAATACCCCGCCGCCGCTGATGTCCGCTGTAATGTCGGCAAGGTGTTTGTCGGGGTTGGTCGGATCTGCGACGAATAAATCTACAGAACTCTCCCCCGCCAACTGATACTGCGCGTCGTTATCGAGCCGGATGAAGCCGGCGTATTTGACCGTATCGCCCGCCTGATACGTCGGACGGTCGGTCAGGCCATAGATAGAGTGTACGCTCTTGCCGAGGTCAGAGCGGACATCGGCCAGACTTTCTAGTATTGAAACCGGCGTAATCATGGTGTCGTCACCGATTGTTGCTACTACCAGGTCGGTTGAGCCTTCGTAATCAATCGGGATCTCCTTGACCCCTGTAACGCTGTCTTGTTTTAGCGTCCGGATTGAATCTTTGAGGTTATACACTGTTATGGCTGCCTCAGACGTAACTGCACTGTTGTCTAAGCCCTGCATCGCCAGCACAAGCTTCCGGCTATCTTGCCGTACCATAAGGCCGTTATCATTAAATACTACCCACATCCAGCCGGACTGTTTGCCGTTGCTGGTAGCAGCGACTAGGTAGATACCGGTTTTCTGGTTTATGTCAAAGCTCGCGCCGTCCTTGAGCCCCGCGTGGCTGCTGACCTGCGTCAAGCCATCGGTGCCAACCGTTTTATCTATAAAGTCGGGGTACGTATACCCGCCTTCTGCGGTCGTGACATCATGATACGTCAAAGATTGCAGCACATTTTGAAGCGACGCCTTGTACACCGTAATCGTGCCTTTCGGGTTCACGTCCTTGCCGACTTGTAGCTTAAAGTGCTGCACGGTGCCGGTTTTACCGCTCGCCAGTTTTGCGATTGAGTAGCCGTCATCCTTCTGAAACAGCACGCCGTAAGACGGTATGGTCGTCGCATAGCTAAACGAATAGTCGCCGCCCAGCTTGCTGCCGTCATTGCTCTGAAATTCGCCGTGTACCATTATCTTAATGACGCTGCCTTCTTGGATTGGCACGTTCGGCGTGAACACGACTTCCTTATTCGTCGCTCCTGCGGTAAAGGTGCCCGTCAGCGTAGGCGAAGCGAAAAACTCATTCTCTAACCGGCTTGGCGTAACCGGTCGGTTGAAATCTATTTTGATTTTTGTCTGGACATCAACGTCCGAGGCATTATCGCCCGGCGAGGTCTGAATGATTTGAAACGGCACGGCGGCGTGCGCGAATACTTTTCTTGGCGGGGTAGTCTTTTGGGGTGCCATGGCATAAAATGCCGCTGCAGTGCCGCCACTTATTACCAGCAATATAATAATTATTGCGGTTGCACGTGCATATTTCCCAAGTTTTCTTCGGATAAAACCGGGAAACATCCGCTCTGGCTTGAAACTGATACGGAACCGCTTCTTTTTTGGCACCTCAGTAACTGCGGCAGGCTGATCGTTCTCCTTTTGCGACGTTGACCCATCCTCAGTGCTTTTAGTATCTGAACTTATAACGATGCCGGTTTCGTTACTTTCTGCCGGCTTATCTGTTGCTTCTTGCTTATTAGAAGCATCAACTGCCGATTCGAGGTCGTCTTGTTTTTCCATGAGCGCTCCTGTTTCCACAAATTATATGGATACTTATCATTACCGTAAAGCTTTCGCGGATGCATGGTCCGCCAATCTGGGGTAACACAGTCGGCGAGCAGCTTACAGCTCCGGCAGGGCAGCTAGCTGCCGACGATACCGCTTCATCCGGTTATTCCGTTTCATCCGCCGCTGGAGACATTTTTTGCGGCGGCGGGCTGCAGAACAGCTAGCGCGATAGCGGCCAGCCCCCACCATAGGTAAGCAAGCGTGTCATCGGCCCAGGCGTGACTGAAGAGGTTGATGATACTAACGCCAGCCAGCGCCGCCAATAAGCCCAACGCCAGCGCGTCCCGGCGCCGCTGCCATAACATCCGCGCGGCCGCCAGGCAGATTGCCAGAAAGAGGCCAAGGCCGAGCCAGCCGGTCTCCTGAGCGATTTGAACGTAATAATTCTCGGCAAGCCGTACGGGATGGCCGGTATTGTAAGCGGAGGCTGGCCCGGCCGTGCCTGGTCCGCGGCCGAGCGGCTCGCGAAAGAGGTCGTGAAGTCCGCTGCGGAGCGCTGTCGTGTGCCCTTGGTCAGACGTCGTCTTAACCGCCGAGTTAGCCTGGGTATGCAGGACAACATTTTGGAACGTCGTGCTCGTCCGCAGTAACAGAGCAGCACTCATTACAACAATAACCCCAAGTACGGCCGCAGCTGGGACAAGTTTAGGGATAACGTGCCGCATGCGCCTATGCAGCAAGCCGCTCCAAATCAACACCGCCAGGCTTGCACCCAAGCCCAGCCATGCCCCTCTCGAAAATGTCAGGATTAATACCACGGTACTGCCGCCGAGCAGGGCATACCACCACACCTTGCCGGTACGGCGCATGGCGAGCAACAGGCTCAAAGTCACAACCAGATACGCGCCGAGAGGGTTCGCCCCGCGCAATGTGGACATAACCCGAATGTAGTGCACGTTATGGTTGATGTCTTCGTAGGGAAAGATGGTAGTGCTGCTGTAACCAAGATGTTTCATAAAGTCGTACGGCAGCACAAAGTATTGCAGCAGCCCGAAGGCAACCACTACTGCGGCCGGCCAGAAAACCAGCTTCGGCCACCACTCGCGTAAACCCTGCGTACCGGCCGTAATCATCCAAACAACAAGAAAGAAAAGCAGATAGCGGGTATCACTTACCCAGCCGTAACCAAGCGCTTTGGCACTCACCCCATGTGCCGTAAACGCAATTACGCCCCATAGTACCTGAATGGAAAAATAGGCAAGGATCAGCCTAGCGAGCCAGGACTCCCTAAGCTCACGCCGTGACCGCGCGTTCCTGTACAGCAAATAGCCGGCGCCCGCTGCAAGCACCAGTAGTACGCACTCTTTCCACAGCCGCAGTGCGGTGTAGTGCCCTGTCAGCTGCGCCGCCGCCACTGTCAGGGTGGCGTGAAACGGCATGAGCACAAGTATTCCGGCGCTGGCTAACGGGAGTAGTCGTAAAACTTGAAATTTTCGCATAGGTGTTACAATATAAGTATATATCTGTTGTCTGCATGGCCATAGTCCTGGCAGACATGCGATATCCCTAACTACTATGAAGAATAACTCGTCGCTCGTCTACAGCGTACTACTGGTCATCGGAGACTTTTTCGCGCTTGTAGCTGCTTTTTCTGTCGCGTATGTGCTGCGCGTCACACTTGATCACACGCCGATCAGCTCGGACGTGCACGCCGTCACATATATCAGTATTATCGCCACGCTGCTGCCGTTTTTTATCATTGTCTTCGCGCTGTTGGGGCTCTATTACCCGCGCGTGTATAACAACCGTTTCGGTGAGTTCGGCCGCCTTATCCCCAGCTGCCTTATCGGTATTCTAGGGGTCATTTCGTATGCCTATCTTGCTAATGTACAGATATTTCCGGCACGCCTGGTTACGATTTACGGGTTTCTATTGGCATTTTGTTTCGTACTGCTATTCCGCACCATCGCCCGCGGTATCCGCCGGGCGCTTTTCCGGTACGGTGTGGGCATCTCCAACGTCCTGATAGTAGGCAATACTCGTTTGACGCTTGAACTGCTCGACTCTTTGTCCAACACCGGCGTGACCGGCTACCGCGTGGTCGGCATTGTCGGCTACGACCAACACAAGCTGGAGCGTTCCCTCCATATTCCTCATTTCGATAACTTCGCGGCAGCCGTCGCCAAACTAGACAGGCAAATCCATACCATCGTACAGACCGAGCTCTATGCCTCGGGGCCAAAGAATGACGAAATACTCGTGTACGCCCAGGAGCACCACCTGGACTACCGCTTTGTGCCCGGTAATGGTGAGCTTTTTGTGGGCAAGATCGAAGCCGAACTGTTCCACTCCATTCCGGTCATTGCCGTGCACCAGACTGCCCTGATCGGCTGGGGACGTGTGGCCAAGCGGGTGACCGACCTTATCCTCAGCAGTGTTGCACTGGTTATTGCCTCGCCCGTCATGCTACTAACTGCTCTAGCCATTAAACTGTTTGGCGGCGGTTCGGTGTTCTTCCGGCAGACCAGGCTGACACGTAATGATCACCCGTTCAAAGTTTTTAAGTTCCGCTCGCAATACCCCCAGTACGACGGCACTACGCCGGAGCAGGCCTTTGCCCAAATGGGCAAGCCCGAACTGGCAAAAGAATACCGCCAAAACGGCGACTTTTTACCGGACGATCCGCGCATCACGCCGGTTGGCCGCCTCATCCGCCGCTTGAGCATAGACGAGTTGCCGCAGCTGTTTAACGTTTTCCGTGGCGACATCAGCCTGGTCGGCCCGCGCGCCCTTATCCCGCAGGAATTGGCCGAGTACAAAAAGCGCCATGCTATCCTGAGCGTCAAATCCGGCATTACCGGCTTGGCCCAAGTTTCGGGGCGGCGCAACATAAGCTTCGATGAACGCCGGCAGCTGGACCTTTACTACGTTCAGAATTGGAGCTTCTGGGGGGATATCGTCATCATCGCCCGCACCGTATGGGTCACCGTAACCGGCAAAGGCGCGGAGTAGTTGACACCAGCAACTTTCCAGTTCAAAATACTTTACACATTAGTAATTCTTGCGGCAGGCCCTATAATCCAGCCCCTGATATAATCTCAGCATAGGCACATATTTTGTCCGACAGTAACCAGCAGGCGAACAATCGATCCAGCGGCGCGAGTGCGCGGCGTGTTGGCAACGGCGTCAGACCAAGGCAACCACAGATACGGAAATCTCTGGCCAATTCGAAGCAAGAACGCACGCCGGCAGCGAACAGCGGTGTGGACACCCGCACTGCTGCAAAAACCGACACAACAGGGCCCAAGGTAGCCATCGTCCACGACTGGCTGATAGGCGGCGGAGCAGAGCTGGTGGTGGAGCAATTACATAAGTTGTACCCCGAGGCACCTATATTCACATCGTATTGCACACGCGAATGGCGCAAGCGGCTCGACGGCAAGGTAAAGACCGGCATGCTGCAAATTTGGCCGCTTTCGCGCCTGCGTAAGTTCCTACCGCTGCTGCGGACCCGCTATTTTTCGCAGCTGGACCTGCACGGGTACGATCTGGTCATCAGCAGCTCGGGCAGCGGCGAGGCCAAAGGTGTCCGTCCGCCAAGTTCGGCAACGCATATTCTGTACTGCCACTCACCGACCCACTTTTACTGGAGCCGCTACAACGAGTATATGGCACATCCGGGCTTTGGTGCCTTCGACTGGTTGGCACGCTTCGGTCTGCGCACCCTGGTCGGCCCGCTCAGGAAGTGGGACTACAAGGCCGTCCAGCGGGCCGATTACGTCATCGCTAACTCCAGCCATATTAAGGAGCAGATCCAGCAATACTACGACCGCTCGGCTGTGGTCATTAACCCGCCGGTGTATACTGAACGCTTCAAAAACAACGCTCACGCTAAGAAGCGGCGAGGCTTTGTGATCGCCGGACGGCAAACGCCGTACAAACGGTTCGATCTGGCGGTTGTGGCCTGCTCCAAACTCAACCTGCCACTGACAGTCATCGGCAACGGGCCGGACCATCGGCGGCTGCGCAAACTCGCCGGTAAATCGGTGACGTTCCTGGGGAAAGTGTCAGACGAGGTGCTGGCCGAAGAGCTGGGGGATGCCAGGGGGTTCATCTTTCCCGGGGTTGATGACTTCGGTATTATCGCGGTCGAAGCTATGGCGGCCGGCACGCCGGTCATCGCTTACAAAGCCGGCGGCGCCCTCGATTACGTCACGCCCGGTAAAACCGGCCTGTTCTTCGAGGAGCAGACAGCCAAAAGCTTGGCCTTAGCGCTGCGAAAATTCGCGCGCGAACGGTTTGACTCCGAAGAAATCACCCGTACGGCCGAACGTTTTTCAACTGCCCGCTTTGCCCAAAAAATGCGCCTGTTTATCCGTAAGGCTATGAGCTAGGAAGAAATAAGCGAGAGAGGAGGACTATGGCGACTGACACGAAGCCAATTATTACGATTATCGGCTGCGGCTATGTCGGCCTGACACTGGCCGCCGTTTTGGCGAGCGCTGGCTATACGGTGTATGCACTGGAGGTTAACCCGAAGCGCCTCGACGCGATCAAGCAAGGACGTTCGTTCTTCTACGAAGCGGGCGCCGACCAGCTCATCGCGGCGGGGCTGAAGAGCGGCAAGCTCATACCGACCGATTCCTACAGTGAAGCGATCCCGGCAAGCAACATCATTTTCTCGTGCGTAGGCACCCCGGACAATCCCGACGGCAGTTCCAACCTCTCGTACGTATTTGATGCCGCCAACAGCGCGCTCAGTCTTATGAAAAACGGCACCATCTTCGTCCAAAAAAGCACGGTACCCGTAGGCATTGGCGCCAAGCTAGAGGCAACATTTGCCAAATCAGGAAAATCCATCGCCTATGTTTCCTGTCCTGAATTCTCGCGCGAGGGCACCGCTATTAGCGATACGTTGTGGTCCGACCGCGTAGTGACTGGCTCGGCGGACACTGTCTCCGCCCAGAAAGTTCTGGACCTGCACCGGGCAATCGAGCGCGCTCAGGGACTAATCGCCAAGGCAGCCGGCCTCACGCCGCCGGCCATCCCTCCCGCCCCGCAATACCTCGTCGTCGGCCTTGGCAGCGCCGAGCTGATCAAGGTCACAGCCAACGCCTTCCTGGCACTCAAAATATCGTTCGCTAATGCTATCGCCAAGCTAGCCGACCAAGCCGGAGCAGATATTACCGCGGTTATGGACGGCGTCGGCAGCGATAAGCGCATCGGCCGGGCGTTTTTGAATGCCGGGCGCGGCTACGGCGGGGGATGCTTCCCCAAAGACGTCAGCGGCTTGATCCGCTCGGCCGAAGAGTACGGCGTAGACATGGATATTATGCATGCCGCCACTGCCACGAACGACTCTATGGCCCACTATGTCATCAACAAGGCGAAGACCGCCCTAGGCGCCGGCAATACGGACGACGTCCTGAATGGCAAAACCATTGCCGTCCTGGGCTTGTCGTTCAAGGCCGGCACAGCGATGTCCGCCGCTCGCCTGCTATTATCATCGCCAACACCCTGGCCGAACAAGGTGCCCGCGTCAAAGCCTACGACCCCGAAGCCATGGAAGAGGCCAAACCTCACTTGGACAGCACCGTTACGTTAGCCGATAGCCTGGACGCGGTTATTGCAGGTACGGATTGCATATTTGTCGCCACCGACTGGCCCGAGTTCACCGCTATGGACCTAGCAAACCTAGCTAAATCGTCCGGTGCCAAAGTCTTCGTGGACTGCATGAACTGCTTCGACAGCGCAGCAGTCAAAACAGCCGGGTTCACCACCTACATTGGGGTTGGCAGAACGTAACCTTGGTGGGTCAGCTCTTATAAAACCTAGCCCTCCATCAAGCCGACCAGATCCACAACCAGCATAGATACCGTAGCGTAGCCCTGTCCAACTTCTAGCAACAACCTTAACGACTACTGTCAAGTCCCCGAAACTAGATACTAATATACTTGACTAATCAATTGGTCAAATCACAGAAGTTACCCTATAGATCCGTTAGGATTTGAAAAGACGTTGCGAATTGAAGCTGGCCTCAAGCGTAAACTTGATACGTGACGTGCTGCTGGACGTTGTCTCGCCACTTTTACCGATTGTTGCTTCAGCGATTGCTACTTTGAACCCACCGCCACCGCTCGCTTTCTTACTATTCTTAACCTCAACTGCCAGATCAAAATCTATAAATCCATAGTCACCGTGGCCTTGTGCGCGTAAGGTGGTATTCGTCACTGCTATTTTCTGGCCGTCAAGTTCTTTGCCAGCCTCATTAATACCCTGTGCAAGTTCGAGAAGCGTAGTTTTGATAAAGTCTTTAAGTTCCATGTCTAGTTCTTCGGCTTCTTCTCAATATTGTTCTTCGGCACATTAACAATCGTCTTCACGGCACGGGTGAACTTATCCATAGGGCTGGACGGGGGCTTGCTGTTATTCACTTCTTTAGCCTCCAATGCATATTGTGCTTACTGTATGTCTTGCTTGTGCGACGTTGTATATTTTGAATTTTAACCTTTCCATCAACCACGGCGTAGAAAATTCTTATGCTACCCTTTTTGGCTCGAAATAAGCCTTTGCCGCCAGTAAGTTTTAATCGATCAATTTCATTCCAGTTGTGCCGTTTTATATTTTCAAGCAGCTCTTTGACGACCTGCTTTTCTTTTGCGCTTAGTTTTGCAAGCCCTTTCTGAATCTTGTCCATAAGGTGCTTTACAGGTGTTTAAGTATGTCGTCAGGATCTACGCCTTCAGGCTGAATCTTGGTAAAATCAACCGCGGTTTCCCAGTTCTCTAAATCAATCACATGCTCTGGCTGTGGTGTCCAGAATATAAACTTCACATTTCGCAGGGAGGGAGCTACCGGCTTAAAAGTCTGAAATCTTAACTTGTCGCCATCCTTCTTGGTGACCTGATGAGGCGTAGGTGTGTCTACCATTATTCTATCTATCATCGTAGCCATGATTACTCTCCGTTGACCTCTTGGGATGTATCTATTACCGCCTTAAGACTGTTGCTTATTTGCATGGCGTGGTCTTTATTCACAATGACCCGGCTCACAAGCGTTCCTTGTGGGTTGTCACTAGGATTTACATAGATGAAATTCAGCGTTACCTCTGCATTAGATACACCGATCTGTATAGTATTTGCATATACACCCGCGCGTAACTTCTCGGGAATAAGTATTTGGATT
>JBGPNM010000006.1:0-33197 GCA_041487535.1 Candidatus Saccharimonadia bacterium | reverse complement strand
GTAGAATTATACAGTATGCAAGTGGATATTGAGCCTGGCAAATATGTCGTGGCGGTAAGCGGCGGGGTGGATTCGGTGGTTCTGCTGGATGTACTGCACGGGCGGCCCGGCCTGGAGTTGGTGGTAGCACACTACGACCACGGCATCAGGAGTGATTCGGCGCAAGATCGTTTATTGGTGGAACGGCTGGCCCAGAGCTATAAACTGCCGTTTGTATATGAAGAAGGCAGGCTCGGCCCGGGGGCTAGCGAGGCAACAGCGCGGCAAGCCCGTTACGCATTCTTGGAACGGGTGCGGCAGGAGCATAACGCCGTCGCTATCATCACGGCGCACCAGCAAGACGACGTCCTGGAAACAGCCATTCTGAACATCTTGCGCGGCACGGGGCGCAAGGGGCTGACGTCGCTGGCCAGCACGCCGCACATACTGCGGCCAATGCTGGACATCCCAAAACAGCAGCTTATTGCCTACGCGCGGTCGCGCGGCCTGCAGTGGCGCGAAGACAGCACCAACACTGATGAACGGTACCTGCGTAACTATATTCGCCACAGGTTACTGTCGCGCTTTGACGAGGCAGCACGGGCGCAATTGGCAGCGATCGTCGAACGAATGCGGCTGCTGAACAAGGAAATTGATGTACAAATTTTAGCACTATTGCAGGCCCAGCCCGGCGTACCCGATATCGGCCGCCGCTGGTTTATACAATTGCCGCATGCCGTCGCCAAAGAGCTGCTGGCCAGCTGGTTGCGCGGGCATGGCATCCGCAACTTCGACACCAAGACGCTGGAACGCCTGACCGTCGCTGGCAAAACGCTCCGTCCCGGCGCTGTAATTGATGTGGTCGGCGGCGTATCGATCAGGGTTGGCGCCGATAAGTTGGCACTCATCCATCATGAGCGCTAGCCAATGGCTGGTGAGTGCGCTATAATTTTGGTGTGTAAAGGAGATCTGCCTTTGCCACGGGAGATGGCCACCCGTAAAGTCGGAAATTTCTCAGCGTGACAGGGTATAATGCGTTATTATATGGATAAAAAGAATCATTCAAATCGTCCCGGGTTGAACACCAAGAATCCGCGCAGCCTGAAAAATATCGGCTTCGTGGTACTGCTCATATTGATCGTGCTGATCATCCTGGCGGCGACCAACCAACCGTCGCAACTGAAGGAAGTGCCGCTTACCCAGGCGGTCGCCGAAGCCAACGCCGGCAAATACGCCAAAATTGTAGTAAACGGGAACGAAGCGGATATCACCCCGAAAGGCGCCGCGCACGCGACGCTGAAGACCTATATTGAGCCCAATGCCAAGCTGAAAGACGAAGGCTTTGACTATTCAAAATTCGAATTTGTCTCCAAGCCGGTAACGTCAGGCTATTCAAACTGGATTACCATCGGCGGCACGGTGGTGCCGATCATCCTGATCGGCGCGTTCCTGTACTTTATGCTGCGGAGCGCGCAGGGGCAGGGCAACCAGGCGCTCAGCTTTGGCAAGAGCCGCGCCCGGCTGTACGGCAACGAAAAAGACAAGGCGACGTTTGCCGACATTGCTGGCAGCGACGAGGCCAAGCAAGATTTACAGGAAGTGGTGGAATTCTTGAAGTATCCAAAAAAGTTTGCGGCGATGGGCGCCCGCATCCCGAAGGGCGTACTGCTTATTGGCCCTCCCGGTACCGGCAAGACCTTGCTGGCACGGGCGGTGGCCGGCGAAGCCAATGTGCCGTTCTTCAGTATTTCCGGCTCCGAGTTCGTGGAGATGTTCGTGGGCGTGGGCGCGTCACGCGTCCGTGACTTGTTTGCCAAGGCCAAGAAGAACGCGCCGTGCATTATTTTTGTTGACGAGATCGATGCCGTGGGGCGGCGGCGCGGCAGCGGCATGGGCGGGGGTCATGATGAGCGCGAGCAGACGCTGAACCAGATATTGGTAGAAATGGACGGCTTTGAACAGGGGCAGAATGTTATTGTCTTGGCCGCAACCAACCGGGCGGATGTGCTGGATCCGGCGCTGCTGAGGCCCGGAAGGTTTGACCGCCGGGTAAACATTGACCTGCCGGACCGCAAGGACCGCTTGGCTATCCTGAAGGTACATTTTGCCAAAAAGCCAATCGCTAAAAGTGTCGATCTCGATGCCGTGGCCGCCAAGAGCGCGGGCAGTTCGGGGGCCGACCTTGCCAATATCGCCAATGAAGCCGCAATCGTTGCGGCCCGCCGGAACCATACTGAAATTACCGAGCTGGATGTTACCGAATCTTTTGAGCGCGTGGCCATCGGTCCCGAGCGCAAGAGCAAGGTGATGAATGAGAAGGAAAAAGAGCTGACGGCCTACCACGAATCCGGCCACGCCATCGTCGGACACGTGCTGCCGGATAGCGACCCGGTGCATAAGGTGACGATCATTCCCCGCGGCAGTACCGGCGGCGTTACCTGGTTCTTACCGCCCGAAGACCATGTCTATACGTCGCTGATTGAATTCAAGGATGTCCTGGCCAGGGCGCTCGGCGGCCGCGTTGCCGAGGAAGTTATGTACGGGCCTGACAGGATTACTACCGGCGGCGGCAACGATTTGCAAAAAGCTGCCGAGATCGCCCGCGATATGGTCGTAAACCAGGGTATGGGCAAGCGCCTGCGCGACCAGGTTTTCCATGTGGACGACGGCATGATGCTCGATCGGTTGGTGCACGAGCGCGAATACTCAGACGAAACCGCCAAGGTTATTGATGACGAGGTCGAACAACTCATCACCGAAGCCGCCAACCGCGCCCGGATAGTCATAAAAGCCAACATGCGCCAGCTTGCCACCCTGAAAGACCGGTTGCTAGAGAAAGAAACGGTCGACGGCACGGAGGTAGAGGAAGCCTTTAAAGGTTCCGCTATGCCCAAAGCGGCTATGTTGTATTAACCTCATCAGGATGGTGAAGATTTTCAAGGTCGGAGATGTCAAACGAAGAACAGCGCAAGCCTACGCAATTCAGCATTGAACCCGCTGGGAGCCTCGCGCTGCAAGATATTGAGTTGATACATGATCGGCTGAAAGCAGGCTCTATTGACCCAGGCCAAGCTGTAAATATGGTAGACCAAGCTGGCCGGCCCGGCGGGCTCCTAGGGGGCACGTCTCCAGATTTTTTGAAACAATAGACTAACGAACGCAAACTTCCGGAATACTTGTTCTGCCCGTCCTGGTCACTACTGCCTTGGTATGCACCAGTAAAGGGTACCCATGCACCGCGAACTAATCTATACTGTTTAGAAGCGGTTAATTTTCCAACACAGAGACTGCATGAATCCATCAGCATCGGCTTCCAGTAAAAAAGTGCGGCATATCTCGCTCGGGAATGTCGCTGGGTTGTTGATGGCGGCGAGCTTGAGCGGGCAGGTGCTGGGCTTTTTGCGCACCAAGCTGGTGAACGCCAACTTCCACGCGTTGGGACCGCACAGCACCGACGCTTACTTTGCAGCCTTTAATATCCCGGATTTCTTTTTCTTTACGATTGCCGCCGGCGCGCTCGGGGTAGCATTCATGCCGGTGCTATCGGACCATTTGCACCGGGGCGACCGGCGCGGGATGTGGGAGCTGTCTTCGAGTTTGCTTAACCTGCTGGCGATTATTATGGCAGGCGTTGGCGTGGTTATGTTCGTTTTTGCGCGCCCGCTCGTCCACTATCTTGTCGCGCCGAATATGACGCCGGAGCAGCTAAACACAACCGTGACTATTATGCGTTTCCTGGCCTTCAACCCCCTGCTGTTTACTATCTCCGGCATCCTCACCAGCATGCAGCAGACGCTGGGGCGGTTCTTCTTTTACGCTATTGCGCCGCTGTTTTATAACCTTTCTATTATCTTAAGCATTTACATTTTCCGGCATAATATTGGCATTGTGGGCTTGGGCATTGGAGCGTTCGTCGGTGCGGTGCTGCAGCTCTTGGTCGTGCTTGTGGGTATGATGCGCGTACGTTTCCATTGGCATCCGCACATCGCCTGGCGCAGTGCCGACTTCCGGCTCATCCTCAGACAGTTACCGCCGCGAAGCTTGGACCAGGGTATCGACCAGCTGCAATCGATCATCGGTACTCACTTTGCGCGCGGGCTGGGCGTTGGGTATATCAGCTACTACAACAATGCGTATATCTTAAGTACGGCTCCTATCCTGCTCGTTGGTACGGCTATCTCTACCGCTGCCTTTCCGCGGCTGAACGCCCGCATTAGCCAGGGCCGCCCCGATTTGTTCCGCCGGGACTTTTTGCAGATCTTAAGGGTAATGATTTGGATTACGGTGCCGATCGTTATCGTGGCGTTCTTTGCCCGAGGCTACCTTGCCCGCCTTATCTTCAGCCGCGATGCAGGGGAAATTGCCCTGATCTTTGGTTATCTGGTGGCGGCGATATTTTTCGGCATACTATATACGCTTATCTCGCGCTGGTTCTACGCGCAGAAAGACACGCGTACGCCGTTATTAGTATCGGTTTTCTCGATCATACTTAACGTCGTGCTGATTTCTACGCTCGCGCGGCCAACCTCGTACAACATCGCGGGGTTAGCCATGACGCAGTCGGCGGTAGCCACAGCAGAAGTACTCATCCTGGGTACGATCATGCTCTGGCGCGACCACAAACTCTTCGACCGCGAGTTTATCGGCGCATGCATGCGGATTGTATCGGTCGGCGGGTTTAGCCTTATTGCCGGTTATGTTATGATTTCGTTCTACCCGCTGGGCCTTAATGACCGCGGCTTTATCACGCTGGGCGGTAAATTATTATTGATTTCCGCCGCCGTTGTCGGTACGCACATCGCCCTGTCGGCACTGTTCGGGTTGGAGGAAGTCCAGCCGATATTTGACCGCATCAAACGGATTGTCATCAAGCCTGTACAGGTCGATTTATGAGACACCTGCAAGCAGGTTTCTCATCGCGCCGGGCACGGAGTAAATCCGCGCTCGGGCTGCTCTTCCCAATCTCAGGCGGAGATACTATATGAACCAGGAACGTATCCGTAATTTCTGTATAGTCGCCCATATTGATCATGGCAAGTCGACGCTGGCCGACCGGCTGCTGGAGCTGACCGGGACGGTGGAGAAGCGCAATATGAAGGAACAACTGCTGGACCGCATGGACTTGGAGCGTGAGAAGGGTATTACCATCAAACTAGCACCCGTTCGCATGAAATATAAAGAGTACGAGCTAAACCTCATCGATACGCCGGGGCACGTGGACTTTTCGTACGAGGTGTCACGCAGCCTGGAGGCGTGCGAGGGGGCGCTCCTGGTGGTAGATGCGACTCAAGGCATACAGGCGCAGACACTGGCGAATGTCTACCTGGCGCTGGGCGCAAACTTGAAGATTATTCCGATCATTAACAAGATTGACCTGCCGGCGGCCGATGTGGAGCGGGTGAGCGCGGAAATAGTCAGTTTGCTTGGCTGCAAAACAGAGGACATTCTGCATATTTCGGCAAAAACCGGCCAAGGAGTGGAAGCACTGCTGGAACGCGTCGTGGCTGATGTGCCGCCGCCGCAATCATCAGCGAACGAACAGACCCGAGCGTTAATCTTCGATAGTTATTACGACGATTACCGTGGCGTAATTCTGTATCTTCGCGTCTTCGACGGGGCTATAAACAAAAGTGACGCCATCCGCATGATCGCCACCGGTGCGGACGGGTTGGCCCTGGAGATCGGCGCGCTCACGCCGGATATGACGCCCGGCCGCAGTCTGCAGGCCGGCGAGATCGGCTATGTTGTGACCAATCTGAAAAGCACGCGCGAAGCGAAAGTTGGCGACACGGTGACGCTAGTACGCAATCCGGCCACGCGGCCGCTGCCTGGCTACTTGGATGTCAAGCCGTTTGTCTACGCCGGCTTCTTTCCCGAAAGTAATGAGCACTACCAAGACCTGAAAGATGCGATCGAAAAGCTCAGCCTCAGCGACTCGGCTCTGCAATATACGCCGGAAAATTCGCCGGTGCTCGGCTTTGGCGTGCGCATCGGCTTCCTCGGGTTATTGCACATGGAAATCGTCCGTGAGCGCCTGGAGCGGGAGTACGGGTTGGAGCTGGTCGTCACCAATCCCTCGACCGATTACCAGGTAACCCTGAATAGCGGCGAGGAATTAGATATCAAGTCGGCCGCCGATCTGCCCGACCCAACGAACATTACAGAAATCCGCGAACCCTGGATCCGTGGCGAGATTGTAGTGCCGCAAGAATATGTCGGGCTCATCATCCAGCTGATCGTCGGCAAGCGCGGCCTGCACAGAAACCTCAGCTACGTGGATACGCGGGCGCTTGTCACCTTCGAAGCGCCGCTCGCCAATTTACTTACCGATTTCTACGATCAGCTTAAGAGCCTGACGAGCGGCTACGGTTCGTTCAGCTATGAACTGGATGATTACCGTGCCGAAGATCTGGTACGTCTCGATTTTTACGTTTCTGGGGAAAAGGTTGACGCGTTAAGCATTATGGTACACCGCACTGAAGCGCCGGCACTGGGCCGCACTACCGTCGGAAAATTGAAGGATGTCATCCCGCGCCAGAATTTCCAGGTGACACTGCAGGCGGCCATCGGCGGCAAATTCATTGCCCGCGAAGATATCAGCGCCTACCGCAAAGACGTAACCGGCTACCTATACGGCGGCGACGTTTCCCGCAAGAAAAAACTGCTTGCCAAGCAGGCCAAAGGCAAAAAACGCATGAAGAAATTTGGAAAGGTAGAGATACCATCAGAAGCATTTACGGTAATGCTAAAGCGTGGATAGCGCGTTCGGGAAGAGTAGCACGCATGAAACGCTTCGGCAAAGTGAACATCCCAGCCGAAGCCTTTACGATTATGCTAAAACGTGGCTAGCTGGGGAGATGTAGAAATAACGTTGATTTCTCTAAAGCTTCTCTGTTACGCTAAATGGCAATGAATCAGCTCGCGCACGCTGCCGAGTTCCGCAAGGCGCTCGCAGACTACCATCCGTCAGAACTGACAAAACAAGTGCTTCAGAGTGTCCGCCTGGTGCTGCTGGTCGGGCCAACCTCTTCGGGCCGTAATACGCTGGTGAACGAGCTCGTGAAGTCGGGGGACTTTTACCATATTGTGGCGGATACGACCCGCGAGCGGCGCAAAAAGGACGGCGAATATATTGAAGAAGACGGGAGGGAGTACTGGTTCCGTTCCGAAGAGGACATCCTGGAAGGGGTGCGCAAGGGCGAGTATATGGAAGCGGCTCTCATCCACAGCCAGCAGGTCTCCGGCTGCAACGTGCGGGAGCTTGAAGCTGCCCATAAGGCCAACCAAATCGCTATCAAAGATATCGAGCCAAATGGCGCACAATTTATTCACAAGCTGAAGCACGACGCGATTATTATTTTTACGGTAGCGCCGAGCTTTGACATTTGGATGGAGCGTATGCACGAACGAGGCCAGATGGCGCCGGACGAATTGGACCGCCGTATGGAGAGTGCCGAACGGGAGTTGTCGACGGCGCTAAAATGCGATTTTTACCGCTATTTTGTAAATGATACGCTCGAGGGGGCGACTGCCGAAGTCAACCGGTTGGTGCTGCACAATCACTACGATCCCTTCAGGGAACGCCTTGCTCGAGACACGGTTAAACGATTATACGACGAAGTAGAGGTATATTTGGGCGACCGGGCTCGGCATTCGTTGAATTGGCGGTAGAAGACATGAGACAACCACTTTGTGGTTTTCTCATCGCAAGCTTTCGGCAAAGCCGAATTCGCCTTCGACGGACCGCTTGCTGCTCTTTCCGAACAAGCATCTAGGAAAATTCTTCTGGGCTGTATGGAGGACAAGCTGCTGGCACTCTTGACTCGTGACTGCTAATTATTTATGCTAGAATTGTTTTAGCACTCACTCATGTTATTTGCTAAAGGAAGGGAAAATTATTATGGGAAAGATTATTGGTATAGACCTTGGCACGACTAATTCGGCAATGGCTGTTATGCAGTCCGGCAAGCCGGAGATTATTGCGAACAGCGAAGGTGCCCGTACCACCCCATCGGTCGTGGCCATCAATAAAAATGGCGAACGGCTGGTGGGCCAGGTGGCTCGCCGCCAGCAAGTAACCAACTCGAAGAATACTATTTATGAAGTGAAGCGCCTAATCGGTCGCAAGTGGGACGACCCGGAGGTCCAGCGCGACCTTAAGTTGATGGGCTACGAGATTGTCAAAAGCGGCAACGGCGTGAGGGTCAAGATGGGCGACAAAGAGTACAGCCCGGAAGAGATCAGCGCCATGATTCTGGCTAAGCTGAAGGCTGATGCTGAAAGCTTTTTGGGCGATAAGGTAACCGAAGCGGTTATCACCGTGCCGGCATACTTTGACGACTCGCAGCGCCAGGCTACCAAAGACGCCGGCAAGATCGCCGGGCTGGAAGTTCGGCGCATTATCAACGAGCCGACGGCAGCAGCGCTGGCATACGGCTTGGACAAAGAAAAGAAAGAGGAGAAAATTGCCGTCTACGACCTCGGCGGCGGTACGTTCGACGTTTCCATCCTGGAATTGGGCGACGGCGTGTTTGAGGTTAAGTCCACCAACGGCGATACGCATCTGGGCGGTGCCGACTTTGACCGCCGGCTGGTCAATTACTTCGTGGATGAATTCAAAAAAGACAGCGGTATAGACATCTCCGGTGACAAAGCTGCCATGCAGCGACTGCGTGACGAAGCCGAGAAGGCGAAGATCGAGCTGTCCACTGCGCACGAGGTAGATGTTAACCTGCCGTTTCTAACCGCTGACGCTGACGGCCCCAAGCATTTTGAGCACAAGCTGACGCGCGCCAAGCTAGAGAGCTTGGTAGGCGAGCTGATTGAAAAGACCGCCACTCCGTGCGAAAAGGCGCTGAAGGATGCGGGGCTGAAGGCCAGCGACATCAACGCGGTGGTGCTGGTGGGCGGTATGACCCGCATGCCGGCCGTAGTAGAGAAAGTAAAGCAGATCTTCGGCAAAGATCCGATGAAGGGCGTTAACCCGGATGAAGTCGTGGCCGTGGGTGCAGCTATCCAGGGCGGCGTACTGCAGGGCGACGTGAAGGACGTGCTGCTGCTGGATGTCACACCGCTGTCGCTCGGCATTGAAACTATGGGCGGCGTATTTACCAAGCTGATTGAGCGCAACACCACTATTCCGACGTCCAAGTCCGAAGTCTTCTCTACGGCTGCCGACAGTCAGCCGCAAGTCGAAATCCACGTATTGCAGGGCGAGCGCGAAATGGTGGACGGCAACAAGAGCCTGGGTCGCTTTATCTTAGACGGCATTCCGCCGGCACCCCGCGGCACCCCGCAGATTGAAGTGACGTTCAACATCGATGCCAACGGCATTCTGAACGTGACTGCCAAAGACAAGGGCACCGGCAAAGAGCAGAGCATTACCATCCAGGGCTCCGGCAACCTGAAGAAGGACGAAGTAGAGAAGATGGCCAAAGAAGCCGAAGTTCACGCCGATGAAGACAAGAAGAAGAAAGAAGCGGTAGAAGCCCGCAACCTGCTCGACTCGGCCATCTACCAGGCAGAGAAGATGAAGGTTGAGCACAAAGACAAATTGGCCGATGAGGACATGAAGACGCTGAACGAAGCGGTTGACGCCGCCAAGAAGGTGGCGAAGGATGAAAACGCCGACAAAGATAGGTTTGAATCTGCCGCGCAAGACTTGAATAGCAAAATCATGCCCATCGGCGCCAAGATGTACGAAGCCGCCAAAGACAGCGGCAAGGGTGAGGGCGGTGAAGGCGGCGAAGATAAATCTGGCCCGGCGGTAGAGGGCGAAGTCGTCGACGACAAGAAGGAGTAATGGCGATGTCGGAATTAGCCGGAATAGAGATCAGGCGTCTCACCACCGCGTCTGAAGTGTCGGCTATTTTGCCGTTACGCAGTCGTGTGTTATATGAGCCCGTTGGCTTGGCTGGGGTAACTGAACTAAGCGCTGCAGATCTTGCCGAAAAAGCTATTCACGTGGCAGCTTTTGCCGGTGAAGTAGCGGTGGGCACTGTCAGAATCGACCTTAATGGCGACAGTACCTCACTAGTTAGACATATGGGTGTAGATCCTAAATGTCGACGCAGGGGTATTGCTGCGGAACTGCTAGCTGCAGCTGAGACTTTCGCCCGGCAAGAACACGGTTCAACAACATCAGTTTTGTTTGCCCGCCCGGGTTCGGAACTCTTTTACATAGAGCAAGGATATGTCTATGATCCATCAGGTGAAAGTATGATTTGCCATGGGGATCCGAACCCAAAGATGATAAAAGAATTATATTTAGATGGCCAAGCGTGATTACTACGAAGTTTTAGGCGTCAACAAGGACGCGAGCGCGGACGAGATTAAAAAAGCGTACCGTCGGTTGGCCGTGGAGTACCATCCGGACCGCGGCGGCAGTGAGGAGAAATTCAAGGAGATTGGTGAGGCCTATGAAGTCCTGAAGGATGCCGAGAAGCGCAAGCGCTACGATCAGTTCGGGCATGCCGGCGTGGGCGGGAACGGCGGCGGGGCCGGAGGCTTTAACGGTTTTGGCGGCTACGGCGGGCAGGGCCACCAAGAAATGCATTTCGACTTCGGCGACCTGGGCCTGGGCGACATCTTCGGCAGCTTTTTCGGCGGCGGGGCATCTCAGCAACAGCGGTCACGGCGCGGCCGCGACGTGGAAGCGTCAATAGAAATCAGCTTCGAGCAAGCGGTCTTCGGCACCGAAGTTGACATTTCGCTCAACCTTGAGGACAAATGCGAACACTGCGACGGCACGACGGTAGAGCCGGGCTTCAGCCTGAAAAAGTGCGACCAATGTGGCGGCAGCGGCCAGATTGTGACGGTTACGCGCACTATCTTCGGTAACATCCAGCAGGCAAGCATCTGCCCGCGTTGCCACGGTACCGGCAAAATTCCAGAGAAAATGTGTACGGTTTGCCGGGGCAGGGGTACGCAGAATAAAAAGAGTCAGCTGACACTCAGAATTCCTGCTGGCATTGACGACGGCGCGACCATCCGCCTGCGCGAGCAGGGCGAAGCTATTGCCAACGGCCCCAAGGGCGACCTGTACGTGCACGTCCGTGTCCGCTCGCATAAAAAGTTTACGCGCGAAGGCGATCTTATTCTCAGCGAAGAACATGTCGGCATAGTGGAAGCCGCACTCGGGACGACTATCAAGGTGGAAACGGTCGACGGCCCCATAAGCATGAAAGTTCCCGCCGGAACGCAGTCCGGCGCCGACTTTAAACTGTCCAGCCACGGCATTCCCCATCTGCGCGGCACTACGCGCGGTGCGCACATCGTGACAATCATCGTAGACACGCCCACCAACCTCACGAAGCGTCAGCAGGAACTTCTGCAAGAGTTCGACGAGGATAAGTCTTCCAAACGCAAATTCTGGAGCTAGATTAGCTGACAAATCGAGTTATATCTCGCCCTCCGAGTGCCTGGTCTCCTAATAACTTGCCCATGATCATAAACTTGGCGGCCGTGAGCAGCATATTACACTTCTCTGGAGGCAGCGAGGCGACAAAGGCGGCTTTCCTTACCTCTTTTGCGTGAGCCTGTGCCACGTCAGCTTCATCTAGAAGTTCGGACGTGGATATACCCGGGCGCCATAGCGCCGCGCCGGAGCTGATGCCAATTCCCATATTTTGCAACATCTTGATGGGCACGCCGAGCTTCTGGCCTACCTCTGTAAAGAAAGTATCCTCTATTCTAAGCTGCAAATTCGTAACCGTGCTCTCAAAGCGCATATGTAGGGATGGCGGGTTGTCCATTTGGTCGTCCGGGATTTCTGAGAGTGTCGCCAGCAGAGCATACTCATCGCCATGCAACCTACTCGGAACGCCGTATGGGCCGACGCTTAACTTTATGGCATCTGCGGTTGCCTCCAAAAGGTTATTGCCGCCAGCATGCAAGTACATCCGATTTACATCCTTTAGGCCATCCAGATCAAGATACATCAGGATAAACGGATCAATCAGACCGGCTTCCGCGGCTTCAGACCACTGGGTAAGCTTTGGCTCAAAGCCGTTAAGGTTACGGAGCCGCGTCAACTTATCATGGGTGCCGAAGACAATATCGTCATCAGCTCCAGTTACTTCCGGAGACATATAAATTTCCAGTATTTTATGGCTAATTATTTTGCAAAAATAAAAAAGCGCGTGCCGAAGCACTAACGCAACCGACCTAGACTAGCATATACGCATTACAATTTCAAAGTCGATATTGTAGCCTCGACGGTTCTGGTGGGCCGGGGGCGGAGGTGAATACCGAAGTGGACCTTGCATCATAGCTCAGACAGGGTTGTATCCGGCTACAACAGAGCTCTCTGGCCACGTGCTAGTGTGCCTCTGGTGTATAGTTGCACTGCATTCAGACAGTTTTATTTGAACAGTGTGACCGTAAAATCTTTGGGGTGATACTGGGAACGCAGCCCAATCTTGGGTGTTAACGTATAGCAAAACTCAACGATATCTTGGATTTTGGCGTACGCTACGGTCTTTCCCGCTGGCAAGTCAACTGAGCTGCCGGCCATATTAAATACGACTGCTTCGTTCGCGAACTCGAACAGCCGGCGGATTTTGCGCTGACGATTCTCCATCCAGTTGGGCTCGTTGGTATTTAACGCTCCACAGAGCACTACTACGTCGAACGTTCCGCCAATGTCATGTATAAATGGATCGACAGTTCTAAACTCATGGCCAGCGTAACGCTCTTTGGCTATTTCAATAAACTGCGAATATTTGTCAACGCCCAAATAGTTAAAGTTCTCCGTTCGTACGTATATGTACGGCAGTAAATCACCCATCCCACAGCCGACGTCAAGAATAGATTTGCCATCTAGGTCAAGATCGACTAGTAATTGCCGGTACCGTCGCGCAGCCGCTCGGTAGTCATGCCATAACATGGCTTTCGGGCTGGCACCATGCACTGAAAAGGATTTAGAATAGCCCCTTAGCTCAGAAGGGTCAGTGCTGTCCATTGCCTAAAGTAAACAGTAGAAGGCTTATGAATGTCAAGGGGAGTAATACAGGCTACGAACTGCCACGACATGTGCCAAGAGCGGATATGTGCCCGCATTTTGCGAACAGTAGAAGCTCGGGAAATCAATAGGCAGCGGGCAGTCGGCGCTCTGCTGGGCTATCTGGCCGTTAAGGCTACGGTCGGAACATGAGCCAGGTAAGCGTCAATCAATGATAAGCTAGGTAAATGAGAGAGCGAAAACGGTTAGATAGAGACCCTCCTTGCTACGAAGTGTTCGCCGAGGTTGGTTAGCTGTTGCAATAATCAATATATAATGTTATAATTCAGCATTCTATATAATTAATGAGCATTACGGACCACAGCAATGAAGGGAACGCCACGGCAAATAACCACGATCGGACCTCGGGAATTTGTTGATTTTCCCGACCTAGGTCTAAAAGGCATACCGGCGAAAATTGATACGGGTGCAGACAGTTCAGCCCTGTGGGTAAGCGACATTCGTGAAGACAATGGACAGGTGAGCTTCTGCCTGTTCGATAGGACGTCCCCGTATTATACCGGTAAGCGCGTTGTTAGCGGCGATTATCTCGTGGTCTCGATAAAGAATTCGTTCGGGCACGCCGAGTACCGGTACAAGGTTGCACTTAGGGTGAAAGTCGCCAGACACCTCATCCGGGCACGCTTTACGCTTGCCGACCGTAAGCACAGCAACTCACCTGTGCTGATTGGCCGTCGCACCCTGCATGGCAGATTTGTCGTGGATGTTTCCTCAAAGGGTAATGCCAAGCCCGCGCGCCTGCTGCTTATGAGTGCGGAGCTGACGCCGAACGTCGCAGCGTTCGTTGCCGGAGTCGAACGAGAGTCAGCTGGTAAAGTCCGCATTACACATACGACATACGATGATGTTTGCTTCCGGTTTGGTAAGCTTGGGACGCACGTTGTCCTTCTGTCTACCGGGGAGGACATTGCCTCATTCGACGTGGTTCACTTTAAGACGACTGTCGAGAGAGATGTTACTGCAGCCATGGCGCGCTATCTTCAAACCCGTGGCGTTAAGGTCATAGATGAAGCGGTAGCCCACTTTCCTGATTGCAGCAAGCTGTATCAGTATGTGATTCTGACAGATAACGAAGTCGCGATTCCGGACTCGCTATTTGTGATGCCGAGCCGGTTGCCGCAGGCGTTCCGGATGTTTGCTGATGCGTTTGGCCTGCCGTTTATCCTTAAGGGTATTCACGCCAGTCGCGGCGAGGACAATTACCTGATTCGCGGCGAGGCGGAATATACTGTGGCTTGCGAAGAGATTGCTCAGCGTGTGGTCTATGTTGTTGCTCAAGCCATGGTATCAAATAGTGGCGACTACCGTATCTTGGTTATGGGGCGGCGCATCAGTCTGGTGATACACCGGAGCCGCACGTCGCAAGCAACGCATCTCAACAACACATCGAAGGGCGGTGCGGCTACGCTCATACCTGTATTGGAGTTGCCCGCCGCCGTACAGACAAGTGTCTTAATGGCAGCGAAGGTCATGGGGCGCGGAATTGCCGGAGTTGACATGATACAAGATGTAGCGACAAAAATGTGGTACTGTTTAGAAGTGAATGCTGGCCCGCAAATTGCAACAGGGGCGTTCGTATCCGATAAGCAGCGGGCATTTGCGCAATTTATCGTTCGTGAAGTAGAAAAGTAGGGGAAACGACATGAATATTGTCATTCTGTCTAAAGGCGGCGCTAACTATTCAACCCGGCGGCTCAAGGAGGAAGCCTTGGCACGCGGACATAACATCCGCGTCATTAGCTATGCCAAGTGCTACATGACGATCGAAAAGGGCAATCCGGTGGTCTACTACAAAGGTAAGAAACTGACCGATGTGGACGCTATCATTCCTCGGATTGCTCAGAGTTATACAAAATACGGCACCGCCGTGGTCCGGCAATTTGAAATGCAGGGCGTATACACCACGGCCAGTTCAATCGCGATTGTCCGCAGCCGCGACAAACTACGTGCGTATCAACTGATCGCGAAAGCGGGCGTCGGTGTGCCAAAGACGGTGTTTGCCAGCGAAACGGCCGATTTCGAAGAGGTGCTGGAGCTTGTTGGCGGCGCGCCAGTAATAATAAAAGTCGCCCGAGGCACCCATGGAAACGGTGTGGTGCTAGGCGAAACGCGCAAAGCTGCCAAGGCGGTCATGCAGGCCTTCTTCGTTGAGGGTGTGAGCTTTTTGGTACAAGAGTTTGTTGAAGAGTCTGTCGGTACGGACATTCGTGCGTTGGTAGTCGGCAGCCGGGTTGTGGCGAGCATCAAACGGCAGAGCCTAACTGATGATTTCCGTTCCAATACCCACCAAGGTGGCGTTGGCAAACGCGTTAAGCTCACCGAAGACGAAGAAAAAGCCGCCGTTAAGGCAGCCAAAGCAATGGGATTACCGATTTGCGGAGTCGATATGATGCGCTCGGCTCGTGGTCCGCTTATCCTGGAAGTAAATTCTTCGGCTAGCCTCAAAACTCCTGAGACTCTGACCAACCGAAACGTCGCGGCCCAGATAATCGAGTATATCGAGCGCAACGCCAAAGCCCGGCATAAAAAAGACAAAGTCGGGGCGTAGCCGTCAAAGCCGCTACATTCCTCTTCTGCTATACTTTGGCATATGGGTCAGAATCAGGCTATTGTACTTGGGTTGCTGGCTGCCCCTGTGCTGGTGCTCATGCTGCTGCGTATTAACGCGACCATGGTGTTTCTGAGTCTGTGCCTGGGTTACGTGGTAATGCAGTTTTTGGGTGCCGACGCCAAGACATTTGCAGACGTGTTTATGACGCACGCCGCGGTCAGCACGAATATTATGCAGTTGGGGTTGTTGTTATTCCCGGCCATCTTCACCACCCTCTTCATGATCCGTACGGTTCGCGGAGCAAAGCTAGTTATGAATATCCTGCCGGCCGTGGCCGTGGGTTCCTTGACGGTGCTGTTCGTTGTGCCGTTGCTGCCCCCAGGTACCTCGCACGCCATAACCGGCTTGCGACTGTGGCAGGAAGCAATACGTTTGCAGGATATTATTGTCGGCGCCGGCGCGCTAGTTAGCTTATTGTTCCTTTGGACGCAGCGTCCCCGTCGGGACAAAGAAGAACGGGGTAAGCGCTAGCTGCCAGCGGATTGACTTTTTCCCAGTTTCCCCGGATAATGTACGGTGTTATTTTCCCTATTTTGCCCCTGGAAAAGAGCAGCCGAAGCGCGGATTCACTCCGCGCCTCGCGCGATGAGAAAAACCCTTCGGGTTTGTCTCACGAAACCAATTTTACACACAGCGGAGCAAAGTCGTCTGTTTGTAAAATTGAGAGGAGGAACGTAGCCGTAGGTCGAAGCTTTTGCCGTCATGTGCGGCAAAACGAGACTTAGGCGTACGTTCTGACGAGGGCCCATAGCTCAGCTGGTTAGAGCACCTGCCTTTTAAGCAGGGTGTCGTGGGTTCGAACCCCACTGGGCCCTCCAATCCGTACCCAAAGTAGAAACTCTCGAAACCTCGAGATATAATAGACACCACATCCACGGTGTCTATTATTATATTTTTGCTATGTGTATAAATAGACTTTACCCTCGTTATATACTTACTATATTAATACATTAACAAAGTAAGTAGCTTTACTATATCATTGTGTTGATAAGGAGAAAATTATGGATCAAGCTACTCATGAAAAAGTTATGGTCTATCTTAGGACTCAGCTAAGTCAAGCTGCATCACGACTGGAGTCTTACACGGTAGATCGAAATGGTAAACCACTTTTACGTCGCAGTGCTGTTTTACCGCTTGAAAAATATATTAGAGATTTTAACCTCAAGGGTAAGGAACCGAGATGGATCGCAGTACCTGGCTTGAGGGGTTCGGGCAAGACTACTTTGCTCGCCCAAATATATACTCAACTAAATTGTAAATCGAATCATAAGCTATATATCTCTCTTGATGAAGCTAAACGGGTTCTCGGAGTCAGGCTGAACGATATATTGACCGTCTATGAGGAATTGCTGAGCGAGCCCTTCGAAAGCTTGCAAGAAACAGTTTACCTTTTTATAGACGAGGTTCAGTATGACGACGAATTGGGCGTCGTATTGAAGAGTTTATATGATCGTACTAAAAGAGTATTTATCTTTTGTACTGGATCATCCGCACTAGCACTAAGGCTCAACCCCGATGTATCTCGCCGCATCACTCTGGAAAGACTCTATCCGCTTTCATTTACAGAGTACATGATGATAAAGCAAGAAAAGATGCCTATTAAGGGGCTGGGCGCTGAGATACGTCAAGCTCTGTATGAGTCAAAAGATGCAGAACAAGTTCACGAGAGACTCTCCCTGCTTAAAAAGAATGCCATGAGGTATTGGTCAAATATAAACAGGCTAGAGCTCGACATGTATCTAAAGTATGGGTCGTTGCCGTTTACACTTCAGTATACGCAAGAGCCGATAATCTACGAACAAATAGAGCACACTCTTAGTAGCGTAGTCAATAAGGATGTTGCTCAACTGGGAAAGTTTGATCAAATTACTCTGGGGAAAATTCAACAAATCCTATATGCCTTAGCTAATAGTGGCGTAACGAGTTTGGGCAACCTTGGTAAAATGCACAATCTTGCAGTCAACACTGTTATTGATGCGCTCAATGTTCTAGAACAATCCGAGGTTTTATTAAGAGTATACCCGTACGGAGTCTCTGGAACCCACGCGAAAAAACCTTCCAAGTACCTATTCCTCTCTTCTGCATACAGGAGCATGTTCTTCAACCTTATTGGCTCCTCGCAACCGTACGATCACTACAAGGGCATGTTATGGGAAGACGCAGTCGGCATGCAGTTGCATCGAATGCTGGGGGGTCGTATCGGCTCCGCACTCAACTATGATAGCAGTGACGCAGGAGCTGATTTCATAACCAGATCAGGAGCTAACCAAATTGCAATTGAGGTTGGATACGGGACTAAAGACTACCGTCAAGCAGAAAATACTCTCACTCGGTATGGTGGCGCTTATGGATTGTCAATATCCAGCGCCCCGTTGAGCATTAACCCATCGAAGAATGTTGTTAAGGTCCCGTTTAGTTACTTTCTCCTAACCTAATCACGCATTTTCTAGAATCGAGAGTTCTCGCATAAGGGCCTCCAGTATAGTAAAATTGCCGTCTTCGGGCAGCTTTTTGTTTGCCCCAAAGGTGTAAATTAAGCTAATTTCCGGTATGTAAACTTTTTTGTCTGGCAGAAGCTGTATTCCAGCAGGAAATAGCATTTGCTTATATATCTAGGGTCTTCTTATCCAACTGCCACCGTTTGTCCTTTGGGTTGTCTGATAAGCATAAATGACAGCTTTACTTTGTTGAAGTTTGGTTGCAGTGGCGTAGCGCGAGGCCGTCCACAGATGACTCTAGTAGGAATGCTGTAACTAAAGAACCGATATGAGCTCCTTTTGGTATCATGAGCTGATTAAGTTTAAACTACCAAGCTGGCTTCTTGGCTGGCAAGCTACGTACATACCTTGAAGTTGACATGGCTATCAAGCCGTTGATAAGTACACTCGAGAACGTTTTGATATATACGAATGTACTCTCCTAGCTTAGTGATTCACAATCTGTCGGCCGCATCCTAAACAAGGTACCCCGATTACACATTGGTGCCGACAAAATCTTTAACAGCCAAGACGCGACTGTCCGATGTTTACGCATACTATAGTTATTCTGCGAAGCATGCCCCGGTGCCTACCCTAGTATTAGACATTTCGGCTCGCTGAATATCCGCCATTAAACTTGATAAAGTCATAGCATAACCAATGTTATTGGCCATATCGTCTTTGGCAAAAACGATACCGGCAACTGCTCCTGCCGACGTTACGATGGGTCCGCCGGAGCTGCCCTGGTCAATGTGTATTTTTACTACGTAGACGTCTCTGGTTATAGAGCCAATGCCATAAATATTTGTCCCTTGAGTTTGCTGATTGCTGATGATTATACCGGAAGCCTCAGTATATATACTGCTTGGATAGCCTATAGCGTATACAGCCGTATTTGCCGGCAATGTGGTCGGGACGGTCCGTAGCGCCTTTGCCGATAAACCATTAACGCGTAATATCGCCAGATCTTGACTGGGGTCAAACAGCACCGGCTTAGCGGCAAAACTTTTTTTCCCTGACTTAATGATAGGTCGATTAACTCCAGCTATAACGTGTGCGTTGGTGGCAACTAAACCCGGTGCTACGACAAAGCCAGAGCCGTCAACGATGCCTCCGCAGCCAAAACTCGTTATTCTGACTACGGAACCTCCGGCTTTAATCACCGTCGCTGGAGTAGCTGTTGCTATAGGTGAACCGCCAATCGAAGAGTTAGGGGCAACTTTTACAAAAACCCGCACCGGAGAGTTTGGATCAATCAGGGGCTTAAACTCTTCAAAGACAGCGGGCGCAGCCGGCAGGTGACGATCAAGCGTTTGTATAATAAGGGCATCGTTGGCACTATTGCTCAGTCCAGCAAATGGAAGCGTGCCGATGCCGGCAGCAAGCAGCCACACAGCTAGTAGGGCTGAGCCTACACTAAGCGTTACCCCAGCTGCAGATTCTACGATATGGGTTCTACCATGCATGGATACGTGTAGGTGCTCTCCAAACTCATAAGCGCGAATCGCTGCTAGTGCAGCAAAAAGCAGCACCAAGTTCCCGTTTACTAGAGCAAGAACTGTCTGGTTAGGTATCGGTAGCAGATGCGGGAATACCCAACCGCCAATAAATAAGCCGCTAAAAAAGCCGCCGAAGCCAAACAATAAAGCTATGAAGCCAATGCGGACTCCGCTGTAGAAAGCAACGGCCAGGATCAAAAGGATAATAATATCTATCCAATTAATTGTCATAACGTAAGCATTATGCCGGTGATAGTTATACGATTGCAATAGCAGGGCACAGCTTCTCCATAGACTAGACCGAGTTAGACTGTTACAACCAAAGAGCCTAACGAGGGCTCTATTTGCTATAGTGACGATATGATAATCGATACAATCGTACTTCGTGAGGCATTCGAGGCGTGCTGGGATTATAAAACATCGTATTTAGAAGTATCAGAGAAGGGTAATCCTGCCCTTGGACAGTGCTATCCAACCTCACGCGTTACTCAGTTTTTCTTTCCAAATTTTGAGATTGCAGAGGGGCAGGTTTGGACTGGCAAAAGCACGGAAAAGCACTTTTGGAACGTACTTGAAGTTGATGGAGTGAGGTACCATATCGACTTCACATGGCAGCAATTCCTCCATGGCTCAGTTGTAAAGAACTTTAGAATACGGGATCGGGCCACCCTGGGCGATAGCCAGAGAACAGTTGATCGGGTTGAGCTACTTCACGAGCGAGTCAAAGCTTACTTGGCCAGTAAACAGGCGGCCGAGGAGAAAGTCTAATCGCAGGTGCAATTGCGTTGCGCAAGGCCACAGTACCATTGAAGACTACTGTTGATGTAAGCTTATGGTATGAAACAAAAAAAGCTCGCTATATGGTTCGGCGGAGTGTCAATACTTTTAGCCCATTGTGTGAATTCAACAAACTCCCGTCAGCCAGTCCAGATTCGTAATGGGTCGCCCAAGCCGGTGCAAGATAACTTGTCCAGTAGTATGGGCGACTAATTTGTAATTGAGACGACTCAGTACTCCTCGTTCGCTTTTGCAACCTGGTTTGTTGTAGGAGAACAGCTCAGTCAAGTGTCCGTTGACCGTCTCCACCATAGAACGGAATCGTTTTAGTAGGCGCTTCACATAACCGGGTGTTTTAGTCTTCATGTTTTTACGCTTGGCGGTGAGGAGCTGGACGCCTTTGTCTTCAAGCAACTGTTGTTCCTCCGGCTTGAGGATAAAGCCCTTGTCGCCAAGATAAATGCCCGGTGATTGTATGGCTAACAAAGCCTCTCCGTAGGGCGTGTCATGTGGTTCGGCGCTGCCAACCACGAGGTCTTCAAGCACCCCCGTGAATGACACAATTGTGACCGTCTTGTAGCCCGCATAGTACAGCTGCTTGCTAGCACAAAAGCCAATGCCAGCGTTGGGGAACTGCTGACTCCCAAAGAACTTTGTAACCGTGAGAGCACTACTCCCAAGGCAATCGATGATGTGATGACCAGGGATAGTCGGCAAGCACGCCACCTGCTGTAACCGGAATATATTGATCAGTGGATGCAGGTTCTTCTTACGACGGTGGTATTGGCTACGGTCAACGAGTTGCCCAGGAAAACACGATTCAAACTGTCCGCAGATGTATCGCCAGTAGTCGTCCTCGTCCACTACACCGGTAAACTCTTGGAACAGGGCCAAGCTGAATATGGCTTCGTCGGATAGTTTTGGTTTGTGCCCAATCCACTGTAATTGACGGGTTATTTTCGGTTGCCGACAGAAGTCGTCAACCATACAATAGATAGTGATAAGCAGTAGCTCTCGTTCCATTTTAAGCGTCCTTTTTGTTTTGTTAGTCCAATACAGAAAGTTTACGCCGTTAGCTCGAGAGAACTGCTTATCTTTTTAATTCACACAATGGGCAATTTCTATATACGAATACAGGCCGAGGAGTCACTGGAACCGATGTCGGGTAAGACGATAGTGCTGTCTCAAGATGAGGCGAGTACGGGGATTGCGGAAGCAGTCGTGAAAGCCTCGCAAGATACCTATGCGATTGAGCATGCCAAACAACCCAAAACTGGTAGGTCGGAGGGAAAATCGGGCAAAGGAAACAAGGAAGTCAAAAAACAAAATAACGAAACCGATAAGCTAGGCAAGAAAACAGGTCAAGATCCTAAGTCAGGCAAAGGTGGTAAGAAAAAGCGAGGCAAAAACACTAATCCAAAGAAAGATAACAATGCACTGGAAAACAACGACGACAAATAACGCACTGACTCGTGTAGGATGCTTCGCTTGTGTTCATGTCCGCACAAGACATTCACGCCAAAAACAGACAGACTAAAGAGAAGGAGGAGGAACAAGAGCTCTTCAAAAAGCAACACTAAATCTCGAGACACGGACCAATAACTCATCATCCACTGCCGTTGCTATCCACCCCAGAAATTGTGAGTAGGTATTGTCTGTCTTTAGTCATATTTGCGTCAATCAGGGTGAAACCAATCTCAGCAAATCCTCCGATAATCTCAACAGCTGTTTGGCACCACACTCGCCAAACCAGGATAGCGTCGCCCTTGTTAAACTCTACCGTTCGTTCGCCGTTTTTGAAACTAAACTTAAGAATAAGACCGACTTTGAGCCGGAAACAGATATACTTCATCCGCTTATGCTCATTGAAGCCCATCTCTACATCGTAGATAGATTCATCAATATTCAATAAGTCAAGAATAAAACTATACTTCGGAGAGAGTGCCTTTGCCCGCTGATCAAAGCTTGTATCATTTACGGCGAAAGAACGTCTCTCGGCCTCAGTGTCAGGCTTGTCGGTATACATAAGCAGGTCGTTTGAACCTAGACTGCCGTAAATGGGCTTCAGAATATCGTACGGCGCTCGGAAATTCATTGGAGTCGCGCCTAACAGTAAAGCCAAGTTTACAGTCTTGTCGGCTTTTTCATCCAGCATGTCATCAACCAGTACATCATCAAAGCGCTCGTAAGCTATATCCCTGACGTAACCCTCGAACGCAACCTTACTGCCGAACCATTCCTCAATATTGCGCCTGGCAATATGTAGCATCTCCTCACTGATATCAATAGCAATGTAACGATGCAGTATACCTCTGTCGAGCAAATGCTCTAGTAGCTCCTTAACCGGCAAGGCGTTGCCCGGACCTATATCAATTACATTGACTCGTTCGTAACCGTTTAGCAGTAAATCGAGCGTACCAAGATTAGCATGAAGCAGCTCAACGGTACTCTTTAGAAGATTGGGCGCATCTTCGCTCCGCATATGCTCCACAAACTTTTCCCAGTTGACGGCTCCGCCGTCAAAATAGTTGTACTGCCTAGGAATCTCACGATGAATGGTCAGCTCAGAAATGATATCCAGTATCTGCTTGCGATTGAATAGTTTATAAAAATCCGGCGAGGGAGAAGCTATCTTATAAGCGCGGGTATTGCGATACTTCTTCCGCTCTGACACTAGCCGCTCGATAATCACTAGATTACCAGCAGTGTCAGCAATGTGCGTTATACCATTCTCTGTGTGGAGCTTAAACTGCAGCTTACCGCGGCCAGCTTCCTTGATCCAGTTGCGAACCGCACCTTCAGAAATGTGGTACTTTTCGGCAAGCTCAACGTTTTTGAAATATGCCATACAGATTTACTCTTCTATAGTTTGAATCGTTATTGACATGATACGACAATTAATCGTAACATGCGTAATTATGATGGAAGATTCCCTAAAACGACTTTCTCAAACGCTTAGGGTTAGGAACACTATCGTACCACCTTCCACATCCTTACTCAAGTTTGGCTTGAGAATTGAGATGCACCCACAGTTATGCAACTTAAGTTTAAGCTCGAGAAACCCTTAAAGGTTTGTCGGGAGGGTAATGATCTTACGATGGGCAAGCAGATCAAGAAGCTAACTCCAAACGTGATAATGAGTGGTTCCGGTCACGCATTCTCAAGATATATTGGGAAAATAAAAGTGAAACCACGAGAACACGCAACATTACTGCTGGGTAGCTATGTTGCCAATAGGTTCTCAGTCGAACTAGGTCCCACAATTATGTGTACCTGCGTCAGAAATTACACTTTAGGTTGTTGCCCATGAAACTTTACGAAAAATTGGCGACATTTCAAAACACATACACCCTTTCGCCTCAACCTGCAAATACTCAAGATATTAACCTGACAAGTTCTTTTGTTATACCGGCTTTTAACTCTGAAGGAAGCTTGATGGCCACTGTAGATTCTGTTACGAAACAGCACAGAATCGACTTGATGCGGGAGGTGGTGCTCATAAACGACGGGTCAACGGACAATACCCATCAAGTGGTCAATAAACTAAAGAATCAGCACCCCGAGCTTGATATTATTATTCTCAATAATAACGAGCGCAAGTTTGCCGCTTACAGTCGCAATAGGGGACTGGAGCAGTGCACGGGAGATCTGGTCTGTTTCCTCGACTCGGACGTCATTATTCCACCCGACTATCTAGTTCAACATGCATGGCAACACCAATATGAAGGAAAGTGCATTACGTTTTCTCTTAGATCCAACGTTCGCGATATAAATCATGCAATCTTTCCTGTCCATGAGACCAGAGGGGAGTTCCGCTGGTGCATGATGCAGGAGTACGGCAATCTAAATGGGCAGCCTTTCTCATTTTGCAAGACGCATACCTTGGCCGAGATGTGCCTTACATGCGCAGTGACATACCGGCGCAACGATCTCTTAGAGGTTAAAGGTTGTCCAGAAAACTTCATTGGGTGGGGTTTCAATGATACGGCAATGGCCGCAAAAGTAATAGCTCTTGGCGCATCAGTTATACCTATTCTGAATAGTACCGTCTATCACCTGGAACATACGCCACGCTCTGGCCATACATCTAGAAAGTGGACGGAATTTTCAGAGAACAAGAAACGCTATCAAAGGATGCTCAAAATGCCAGCCGCCCAGACGTTCCAGTATTACATTGAGGCTCTGGACGATGGGGCTGATGTTGCTCCTACAAGTTACCAGCCATTAAATAAAAACAATAAGTGAGGTGATCGAATGCGAATACTCATTGTCCTTACAAACGTTGCTAAAACTGATCGCAGGGGTATGGATACGGGTTTTCATTTTGCCGAATTCACTCACGCTTTTGATTTTTTTAAGGGACATGGGTACGAAGTAATCGTAGGTAGCCCTAAGGGTGGCAAATGTACTATCACCTCAGATCATCCGGGCGATAAAATCAACGAAAGCTTTAAAAACAATCCTGAGGAGATGAGATTAATTGAAGACACGAAGAAGCTGACAGAGCTAAAAGGTCAGAGGTTTGATGCCGTATACATTGCCGGGGGTCACGGAGCAATGTTCGACCTGGCAAATAACGACGAGCTTGCGTCCATTCTAGCGACAACTCACGACAATGGCGGCATCGTGGCTTCGGTATGTCATGGGCCCGCTGCTCTCATCGGCGTAAAATCCGCCAGTGGAGACTATTTAGTAAATGGTAGGCGGATTACGAGTTTCACAAACGACGAGGAAAAAGCTACACCATTCTTTAATGAGATACCCTTTCTACTTCAGTCGAAGCTCACCGAACAAGGTGCCTTATTTGAGTCGTCTAGCCCTAGAAAGGCGCACCTTGCCGTAGACACGAGAGTGATTACAGGTCAGAATCCGGAGTCCATAGAACTAGTTATCGGCACCGTCCACGCCTTACTAACAAAATCCGAAGAGATAATATGAACACAAAAGTATACCCGCTTGATAAATTTACAGATTTCGATAGCGCCTATTGTGGCATGGGTTTACATTCGAATGGAAAAATTTACTTCGCTCTATGTAGCCACATACCAGGTAAAAGCGCTGGCTTCTTTTCCTTTGATCCCAATGCGGAAAAAATCAATTACTTATTCAGCCTGGCAGCGAAGTTGCCTGCGGCGCATGGCAAAATCCACACGCCAATTCTCGAAGGACTAGGAGGGAAGATGTATTTTGGCTCGCATTTCGCCTACCCATATGGAAAACCTACGGCGGAAGTGGATTATGAAGGTGGACACCTCCTCGCCTATAATCCAACAGGCGGCGAAGTTACTGACTTTGGCATCGCTCACGCCAACGAGGGCATCCTGACAATGGCATTTGACGTCCCATGCGAAAACGCCTATTTATTAACCGTTCCGTCAGGATATTTGATCAAATTCAATGTTGCCAGCAAAGCCTACCGCATGATAGGTAAAATTCCTTCTAATGGCAGCATATGCAGGACAATCGCCGTCGACAAACGTGGCACGGTATATGGATCATATGAGTCGAATGGCCTGTTTATCTATAACCCGAAAAAAGATGAGCTGTTATTGAGAGATAAATTTTTTCCCGACGAGCAAGTGCAGAAATGGGGAGCTACATCACGAGGCGGCGTCAATAAAATCGGCCGCAAGTTATGGCGCTGCGTCAACTACGATCATGAAAGAGACATTTTATATGGAATTTACTCATCATCGTCACGTTGTTTCGTTTTGGATTGCCAGACACTGAGGCTTGAAATGCATGGACCGATGGTTCCTGGCAGTTATGCACGTGCAGAGGAAGTGTATCCTACCCTATCTCTAGTATCGAATGAGGAGAGTTTATTTTACATCCCTGCTGACGGCATGTTTGACTATTGCCGTTCTGAGAAGATCACGAATAAATCACATCTAATGACTCTTAATAAAACTTCCTCTAAAATACGGGACTTAGGGGAGATCGCGGATGGCAATCGAAGAGTATTGGGTGTTGCTGGAGCGGTACGCAAAGGGCGCGAGTTATTTTTAATTGGGGCTACGGACGCAGACGGACGCGACCCTAAAACTCTTGAAGAAGAGTTGTTTATGTTGCAAGGCAAGCCATTCGATCTCAGTTTTATAAAAATAATACTGCCAAGCGCTTCGGAGTAATTCTAAGTTAGGGTCTTCGCACCCTGGAAAGGCAAATCCATGATAGTTGAAAGAGCATACCTTGGCGCAGTTACGATAGGCCTTGAGGCAGGAGAGCCAAGACCAGTTCTTGACGGAGCAGATTTTACAGACCTGGAAGAGTACAGCCAGTTCAAATATGGCGAAGGCCGAGCCGCGCTGAAATATGGCAGAATGCTCGGCGCTTTGATGGTCGGCGAATACAGCGGCGTGTTCTTCGATAACGAAGTATATGTGGCTTCCTCTGCATTCCGAGTAGCTCCGCCAGCCTCGCAAGGTTTAGTGGTGCCGTTTGTAGAGACGGCACGATCGGCAGCAGCCAGCCAGGGAGCAGAGACTGCGATAAGGACATTCAAAATAGGGAAATCCCGCCTTGCTACCGACGGCTACGCCGATATGACCTTTGAAGAACGAAGGGGTACACTGCAGAGCGATCTTATCCTGCCCGAAGGATTGGACTTTAGAGGCAGGACAGTGGTTATGCTGGACGATATTCGCGTAACCGGCTTACGCGAGGAAGCATTGGAAGGGCTATTCACTGATGCCGGCGCCGAACAAACCTTATTCGGCTATGCCCTGACCGTGAGTAACGGCCGTGAGTTTCCGAAGATCGAAGGAATGTTAAACAGAATAGCAGTCAAAACCATGGACGACATTATAGAGTTAGCCTCGCGGCCGGGATTCATACCGAATGTACGACTTTGCAAGTTCATCGCCGCACGTCCTCCCGAAGAAGTTGCCAGATTCTGTGCCACAGCACCGCCGGAGGTCGCAGAAACGGTCGTCCACTATATAGAAGCGGAAGACTTGGAAAATATCGTGAAAATAGTTCCATAAGCATCGTTAAGAACAGGGAGTAAAAAGGATGAGCAGCCCAGACCAACTACCGGAGCGGTTTTACGACAATGACCAAGTGCTTGCTGAAGATGGCCGGATTTTCCGCGTGATAGGCAATGTCTCCAGCAGCGATAGCTTTATCGGGTTCAACCTGTATCGGCCCGATCCGGATGGTACGCGCTCTTTTAGAGGCCAGCCATACACCAGGAACCGAGTCGAAGACCCACCGCGGCCGTATGACGACGCTCTTGAAGCATACGGCGTAGTCTCGAGGGATACGGTCGTAGAGCATTTCGACGCCCTGCGGGCGGCTCAGGACGGTAGCGCTTCGTTCAGAGGAACTGTTTGGCACGATCTTTATGAGGGTCTTGTTGAGCTATTCGGTAAGGATTCAGTAGGAGCACTCGGCTCTGCCTTGCCAGGTCTTCATTTGAATAACGACGGACGGGTTAGAAATGACGTCGATTTCTTCGTTGAGGGACTTCAAAACATTCCGGTGCTCGCAGCACACTTAACGAAACTTCGCCAGAGATTTGGCTTCACTGAATACGCTCCCGAGGTAGAGGCAAAGATTCGCAGAGGCTGGGAGCAAGTCTTCACGAACCCAGACAATTCATACGACAAAGTGATGCAGCGAAGATGGAGCGGCATGCAGATCCAGCTGGCGGGCCAAACAGTGCTCAATACCTTTAGGTTCAGAGATACCAATGTAGTGACTCCTCTTGACATCGTAGCTCGAGATAGGGTTATCGATAAGAATGTAGCCGTCTCGGGCGTTGCTACTGACGCTGCCAAATCGAATCTTTGGCCGAGATCATTTACCCTCGATTCCGACAGGGGCGTACTGCCTGTGCACTTTTTATGGTGGAAATTCTGCAGCCCAGTAAGAGAGGAGGACGAAGTGACCTTACGCGGGGACATCGTAGACGTGGAAGGCCAAGAAGCCTTGCGCATCACTAACTATAAAGACCACTCGATACATATTCATTCATAAACGAAAGGACGCCAGGTGCTACCATTAAGCAGAGCAATTAAAGGGGGATCACCATGAAATACATAGCAGCACCAACCATCGGTATCGTCTGGGTCAAAGCTTTCAAGTACATTATGGACGAGGGTCACGTTATGACTGACGGCACAAAACCAATGACCGAGGTTATGAACATGTACCTGTCAGTTGATGATGCCCAGGCTTCTGATCCGATTCTGGACGAATTTGCCGATCCGGAAATGATCGACTGGATGGTCAATAAAAACTTCGGTGGCACCGAGCCGATTGATGATTGGGGCTATTCCTACGGCATGCGCTTCCGCAACTTCCGCGGCGTAGACCAGATCGCAGAAGCAGTCAAAAAGCTAAAAGAGAGGCCCGGCTCCAAGTCCGCCACTATCACCTTAATGGACCCGGAGCACGACTTTACGGGTCATATGCCGTGCATCATAACACTTGATCCAAAAATCCGGGACAACAAATTAACGCTGACCGGATTCTTCAGAAGCCAAGATATCGGCAAGAAGTTCTATGCCGATATGATGGCGCTGGCTGCGATACAGAAAGAAATCGCCGATAAGGTCGGCGTCGAGTACGGCAGCGTGGAGTTGCTTATTACATCAGCGCACGTCGTGGCAACTGAATATGGAAAGCTTGACGAGCTAAGAGCCGCACTAGCGAAAACGACAAACTAATATTAGGAGGAATGCTTCAGTGAAGAGCCCATCATCAACAGCCACTAAGACTAAGCAAGATAAGACGGATAGCTTTAAAGTCGACAGGATTGAGGGCGTAGGCTACGTTGTCCACGGCAACACTATCGGACAGACATGGCTGGGGATGGTGGAAACTGTTCTGAAAAACGGAAAGTTTGAGCTCGATGAAAACCGAGGAAGATTTGCTGTACGTAATCTCCGGTTCAGTTCCGCTACGACACATGCAGACGATGATTTAATCCGCCGCTTCGGCGACCAGAGCAAAATCGATGCCATGAAACGTGTTGTTTTTGAGTCGGACGAAATGGTCGACTTTGATATCACTCCCTCATTTCGCAACGGTGCGAAAAGCTATAAGAAGCGCCTCGAAGAAGGCAAGCTGATTGACTTCGTAGTCAACCGCCTCGGCAAGATTCCCGAGTCTAAAAAAGCTGTGATGGTCTTTCCGACCTACGAGGACTACGAGGCTGTAACGAGCAGCCCTTGGAATGATTACCTTCCTTGTATCGTGGCGCTCCAATTTAGGGTTACGCACGACAACAAGCATGAACCTCACCTGAACCTCACGCTATTTATGCGTTCTTGGGATACGTTCCAAAAAGGCGCAGGCGATTTAACAGTTATCTCGATGCTTGCCGACGTAGTGCGAAAGCAACTTGAAGAACGACTGGAGACTACGATCAAACCGGGACGTTTAGACGGCTTGGTTACGGATGTCCACATATATGAAAATACATATCAGCAAGCACAAGACGTAATGTTCCAGTACCTAGACGAAAGGTAGGCGTTTGTACCGCAATGAGTAGCCGTAGCCCGGAAGGCGTCTGGATGTTTATGGGCGTCAATGGGGTGGGCAAGTCTACGCTCGCGAGCGATGTCGCGACGGCATTTCCTGACGCCCTGAGACTAAATGGCTCAGCGGAGTTACGACGCTTGTTCGGAGGTGTTAGCCGCGAGGAGCTGGAGAGGCTCGATCCCGCTCAAAAGCTAGGTCGACGAGCAGCACACTTTTTGGAATTATTCCGGCGAGCCACCGCAGATCATAAGCTGGTGCTTATGGACACTCATCTGCTTGTCCCGATTCGCAGTGACGACAGCGTGCGGTACGAGAACACTTGGCATGACGGCTACTCGGCGTTTGTTGCAGGTGCATTCATGCTTACCGCCGATCCGCGAGATATCAGCGCATGGCGGGCGCTAGACCAGGAGAGAACCGGAAGAACTCGAGACCTAGCCGCAGAAAACATCGCAATCGACCAAGAGCTGAACGTTGCGGAATTCAGGACGCTTATCGATCGTGAAGCGCTGCCTCCAAATTCGCAGATCATCGAAAACGGCGACGGGCTGTTACCCTACATTGGCGCAAGGGTACTTAGTTACTTAGAGGCTGCTTAGCCTTGCCTCACTATATGCTCGACAGCCTCTAAAAGATTCACTGCGGTATGCGTAGCAATGTCAGAGGCGGCGGAGTGTTTGCCGGTCTTAACCAAGATCGCCTTCATGCCGGCGTTAACACCAGCTTCGATATCCGATACTCTATCTCCAATCATGTAGGTACTTGCCGAGTCTAAATTAAATTCTTCCGCTGCCTGCAGCAGCATTGAAGGCTTTGGTTTGCGACAGTCACAGTTATCATCAGTATCGTGTGGACAGACGTATGTTTTCAATACTTTGACGCCGCTCGGCTTGAGTAGCCTGAGCACTGCGTCATTGATCTTCCAGAATTCTTCTTCAGTGATACGACCTTGGGCTATGTTGGTCTGGTTGGTTATAAGGATAATACTGAAGCCATGGTCTGCCAGATACGTCAAAGCATTCAAGGTATGCGGCAGCAATCTGATTTTTTCGACGGAGTCAACACGATCATAATCCGGATCGATGATGACCGTACCTTCACGGTCAAGCAGAGCTGCTTTCATCCGCTCATCGTAGCATACGGATATTATTTTACGGGCCTTGTCCCAAACTATTCGTTCATGCTTATATATCTACGCAAGACCACCGCACCTTTGAGTGAGAGACAAAACAAACAGCTATGGTGTGGAGTTTTGCGGAGGTACCTGCGGACGGTACTTTTCATAGTACCGTCCGTGTGTTTTTACTGTTTGAATTGCAAAGGCTCAGCAATCGGAGGCGAGAACGGCAAGTTCACCTGATGCAGCTGATAAGCACTAATATTAGCTCGTACTTGAGAAGTGCACACAAATTGGTTTGCTGAAGTATCCCAGCTACCGTCTGAGTTGGTTGTAACTGTTGACGGCGATTCCGAGCCCACAAAGGTGTAATAAATCTGGGGCGTAAAAGGCATGACGTCATTGGCAATAGAATTATGAAATTCTCCTACCTCAATTTGATAAGGGGTGCCTGTACAGTCAGATGATTGGTAGCTAGCGCTAGTTTTGTTTGCAAAGCCAAAGCTTTGTTCGTATAGATATATGAATCGCTTTAGGGCCGGTGAATATACCGTATCGTATATGAGATTACCAGATCTAACATCATTATTGACGAGAATGCCTAACTCTTGGCCGTTGGCATCGTATAGCAATCCCAAATCAAAATGACGAAAACGAGTAACGAAATGAGCGTTTGGCGACGAAGTCGCTGAACGCTTTCTTGGCTTCTTCAAATGTGTTTTGTTGGATGTTGGCCACTGCCTGTTTGGCAGTGTTCCAGACATGCTCAATGGGGTTGTCGTCTGGTGCGTATGGCGGCATGGCAACGAGATGGACTCTGTCCATACTGCCACCTGCTTTGAGCTGCTCCCGTATCTTTTGGCTTTTATGAAATGGTGCATTGTCCCAGACAATGCAGATCTTTTTGTCGGGATATTCGCCCAGGAACTGTGTTAGCGCAGCTAGCACCTCATCACTGTTCTGCCACGGCAGCTCGTAGAGATGACAGGTGAAGTTCTTCTGGTTCAGGAAACCAAGGTAGCTTTGGGATTGTTTGTCGCGGTTAACCTTAACGACAGTACGCTCGCCTTTTTTGAGCCAGCACTTTCGGATAATGGCGTCCTGCTGCATCTTGACTTCGTCCGCCGCAAAGACTTCCCAGACATCATTCTGAAGCAGCGGTGTTATCTCAGTCCGGATAGCGGCCATGCGTTCCAGGATGAATAGTTCGTTGCGCTTCCGGTCAAAGGTATCGAGGTATTTAAAGCTCAGCCCTGCAAAGCGAAGCAGGAAGTAGTACGATTCGTCAGACTCATACACCACGTCAAACTGAGCTAAGATGTATTCTTTCAGGATTTGGCACATCCCACATGGCTTTCGGGATGCCATAGTCTGAGGGTGGCTGAGAGAGCACCGCTTTGATCTGTGCTTGCTGGTCTTTTGTCAGCTTACTGGCATTATTGTTGCTACTATGGTCGCTGAAGAGTGATGCTGTTCGCCGCTCATTCAAGTCACCCAGCCAGCGCTCAACCGCTCTGATACCTTTGCCAACGTTCAGGGCAATACTTTGGCTTGAAAGACCCTGGTCAGAACCCATAACGGCTTGGGCTTTCAGCCGGATGAGCAGGATAGGAGAACCCCGATTAAATGTGACCAGAATCCTGCGCTCATTATCTGTGATCTTTGTTTTTAACACTACCCATTAAGAATACCAGTAAGAACGTCATTTTGTTTTGGAATGGCTATATTTCTGGTTGGCCGCATCGCTTTTAAAAGGGACGACAAGGAATTAATCAAGACATTGCTGTACGGCCTAACTGCATGGCTCGTGTTTGAAGCGGGTGTTTCGGCATACCTGAGGGTGTGGTTTAATGTCGGAGTAGACGCGGCAGTATTGGCTCTGTTTGCTATACCCTTGTTTAGAATACGTAATTCTTAGGTACAGAAACTACTAAATATAACCAGATGAACTGCCATGCAGTTTGGTTGCAGTAGCATCGGCAATGGCTCGCCAATTTCGATTTACAGATGAGCCTTAAAGCCTGTTCACGATCTCTCTTCACGAGCGAAATTGCTTGGCTTTTGAAGCAGAATCTGCTTAGGGCACGGAAGCGTACCGGGTGTACGGTGACGTGACATAGACAAATTCTGACCAAAACCAGGTAATTGCAGGCCGGATGAGAGATCGTGAACAGGCTCTAAGCAAGTCTTCCGGACGAAAGAGTCTTCAGTCGGTCCAGGTCACTCT
>JBGPNM010000005.1:0-38505 GCA_041487535.1 Candidatus Saccharimonadia bacterium | reverse complement strand
CCACGGCACGGTCGGTGGTGCCCGGGCGACTATGCACCTCAAAGAGATCCTTAGCGAATCGCGGGCCTGCATAATTCCCGCACAAGTTGCTTTCCATGGCAGGGTCGGCGAGCTACTGGACGAGCAAGGAAATCTGGCCGAGGCTGCTAAGGCCCAGCCCTACGGCCCTCAAACCGCGCTTAAAAATATGCTGGACGAATTGAAGTGGTACAGCGACGCGCTGGACGCTGCCCGTAGTCGCAGTTAACTGGTAGCGGATCTTCCGCTTGTCGCCTGCATAGCATATAATCAGGCGAACGCGTGACATAAAATTACGATGACAAGCGAAAGTCTATCTGTTACTTCGATCTGTAATCCGGATGAACTATTGCACAGTGAAACGGAACGGGTGAAGTGGTATATAGGCGCACATGCGATCTATGCATCCCAAGGATACCGTTTGCGCTTTCCTGAAGGTATACAGCCTTATGAAGGGGTCCTTATCACTGATGCTGAAATACGGCGTGCTGTCGGTAGGAAACTTCACGCCGACCTTAGTGAATACCAAAGGTACGCTCAACAATTTAAAGAAGCATGGCAGGTGATATCCGAGAAATGCATGCCTGTAGCGCGGGCGGTGTACGGGTTTGAACCGGTCGGCCGATTTGAAATTGTGCCTACGGCATACGGAACCTTAGGCGGCCAGCTAGTTATGGACGGCCCGGTTTTCTGCATGATCCCTAAGTATCGCGGCAACGCCAGTAGGACGGAAACGGAATTCATAGTACACGAAATACTAGCCCATGGCGTAACGGCGCGGCTGCGAAACGACACCGCAATGGATGAGTCTAACCCAAAATGTTCGCACCAGATGCACAAAGAACGGCTTATGGATTTACTGGGAAGAACCTTCTTAGTCAGATCCGGGATGATGGATCCCGGCGCTATAAAGATGCAGGATAGGGCAAGGGAGAATGCGGCGGCAGACGTTGATCCTCTCTACTACGTCGACGCTCAGAACCCTGATGAATACACGCTGCGGTACGAGGGGAGATTTGCTGATCTAGTTAGAGACTTAGATGCGAAGCTGAGGAATGGCTGCTAGTATCGTATCTTTAATAGGTACTGTGAATGCCGTCAGGCACGCTGGGCACCCGTGCGGCTGAGCGTGGCAGCGTCTCGCAGCGCCGTCTAGGGTGCGATATAATCGGGCAATGATTGATAAACATCGCAAGCCGACGAAGCTATTATGGGTGGATCTGGAAATGACGGGGCTCGACCCTGCGCGCGACCTGATATTGGAAGTGGCGGCCGAAGTCACTGATTTTAATTTCAAGACGCTCACCAGTTATCATGCAGGCGTGCTGCAGACTCGTGGGACTGTACTGGCCCGCATGCAGCAGCTCGATTGGTGGCGGGAATTTCCGGAGAATCGTGACGCATTATTGCGCACGAGCGAAACAGGCAAAGCAAGCGCCGTTGTTGAGCAGGACCTAGCAACTATTGTCGAACAGTATTTCGGTGGCGAGCCGGCGGTATTGGCGGGCAATTCCATCCACAAGGATAGGGAATTCATCAAGCAGTGGTGGCCGGCACTGGACCTAAAGCTGCACTACCGCATGCTGGACGTCAGCTCGCTCAAAGTCTTTATGCAGGGAAAGTATGGCATTGAGTTCGAAAAGAAAGATGTCCACCGCGCCTTCGACGACATCCAGGCCAGCATTGCCGAGTGGCAATATTACATGGAGTGGCTAAAAGGCAACGCGTGATGGATAGGAAAACGGTAGAGGAGTATATCTTGAGCATGCCGGGCGCTGTGCGTGAATATCCGTTCGGTCAAGACGTGGCGGTGTACAAGGCGGACGGCAAGATGTTTGCGCTGATGAGTGAGCAGAAAGAACCGATTAACCTTAGCCTAAAATGCGATCCGCTACTGTCGCAAGTGCTGCGCGATCGTTACGAAAGCGTCATGCCTGGGTACCACCTGAATAAAAAACATTGGAACACGGTGGTGTTGAGCGGGCAGCTTCCCTGGGAAGAGGTTCGCGGCCTCATCCGTCAGTCGTATAACTTAGTAACGGGCAGCGAACAGGAGTAGCGCCGTCGCTTGCCCCCGGTTACTGCTGCTTACTTAGCTCCGTCAAGAGCTGCGCTTCCGCGTACGCCTTTTGCAATAGTTGTTTTTCGCTCTTGAGCTTTGCGGATGTAATCGCTTGGGAAAGTGCGTGTTCGTAGCTCGCCAGCTGGGATTGGGCGGTAGAGATATAGACTTGGTCGTAGTTGCCGTTAATCTGGGCTTGTTTCAGGGCGTCGTCCGTTTTGGTGTTCTTTGTGGCCAGCAGAAGCGCGTTGCTAACTTTCGAGCTATGTTTCTGCAGATACGCCGTGAAGGTTAGTTGCTCAGTCAGAAGGCTTAGCTGTGTTGTCCTCGCAAAGTCGCGCGTCGGCTCTTGGGTCGCTGTATCCGCCGGCTGCTGCGAAATGCGCGCCAGCTCGGTCTGTTTTTGGGCGATGGCAAGGAGCGCGGCGGTGTTTGCTTTTGGACTTCTTGTGACGAAAGAAAGGAAGACCCAGGCAACCAGTAACAATACCAGCAGACCGCCTACTACGATGAGTACGCGGCTTGCCGAAGAAGCGCCCGTCAGCCGGCCGCCGGACTTCTTCCCTGAACCCGAGTTCAGTATGAAGTCATACTGCTCCGGCCCGTGCGCTGTCGTATTGACACGCCCATATTGCGGCTGTTGTGGTGGCATACGCTTATGATATCTGAAAACTCCGTTTTTAACTACACTACCCCAGTAAGTAGTTGCGCTAGTAGCTACTTTGTGCTACTTTCCATGTAATTGTTTACAAGAGGCGAAGAAAGGCTATATTACTATGCGAGTCCCAAAGAGCTTTCCGGGTATAGTTATAGCGGTGGTGTTCCTAGCAGCTGTAGTCATGGTCGCTGCCTCATATGCCATGCCGAACCGGGCTGATCCCTATGATACATTCAAAAGGCAGTCGCAGCTTCTGATTGATCAACAGGGCAACGCTTTGACCGTAGATGGCGCCCAACGTGCGCACTTTAATGTAAACAAGCTCGCCAAAGGTAAAGTCCTCACGGAAGACGTAGATTTCTTGCAACAGCTAACCGACTTCTCCAACGATGTTGTCGAGCTCTCGAAAAGTGCCCGCGGCATTTCGGCAGCAAGCGACCGGCTCGCTAGCTACCCCAAGGTTAGAGAATACTTTGACCAAGCACTGACCCTGGAGCGCAACGGCCAAACTTTGTCACTCGGGAAGAGCGGCATCCAGAACCCTCTCACCATGTTCGCCATCGTCGGCAACCCGATTACTGAAGCGTTAGGTATGGCCGACTGCGGTATTTACTGGAGTCCGAAGCCGACAGTAGCCAAGAACTGGGTAACTATGCACGTCAACGACTCCATAGCCACACTACGCAGCTGGGGATATCACGATTCGCACATTCCCTATGCCGGGTGGACCCGTCCGCAGACCTGGCATCCATGGAATTGTGGGTGGCATACTTTTCGTGATAACGCTGTACCGCTTGATTACTATACACTTAGGGAACAAAATTACAGTGGCTGGAGCCCGCGTGGCGAGCCGAACCCTGAGGTGTACGTCAGCGGCCCGTGGCCGTACTCTACCTGGCCTGCATATGTATTCTGGTGGCACCAAACCCACTAGGGGAACGTCTATGAAAGTGACAAAAAAAACTATTGTAGCCACGGCGTCCATAACAATTATCGCTGGAGTATGCGCATATGCTGTGATTGGCTACTTGGTCACTAATCCATTTGATAGAGTGAACTGCAAGGATTGGCCGACTAGAGAAACGGTAGATAGCGCTTTAAGGCGCAACAAAGCAACGGTTGAGGCGCTAGAGCACGTATCGCCAGGACTTGTGACAGTATATACTGATGCCGACAGATGTCCGGGGAAGGGGCGGATAAATGTCATTTACGATAGCGAATCTCACCGTGGTAGATTGCAGGATATTTATAATGCGTCACAGCTTAGGGATATCCCGGTACGATTTATGAATATGTAGACACTCTTTAGGAGATTGTAATTACTATACGGTAAGTGGACGTAAACGCTCTCGAAATATGATTTATCTTCTAGGCATACCCTTATGTATTATGTTAATGCCGTGGGTGTTGGCGCGGTACGTCTTTGTTATGCCCCAGACCCGCAAGCTGACATACAGGCAGGGCGCGGGGTATCTCTGGGCGGCGGCTGTGCTTTTTGTCGCCGCCTTTTTCGTGCCCGCTATTCCCATCTCAAACGAAACGGATACGTTTAGCCAGCACCTCGTTAGAGGAGGGGTAGTTGGCGGGCTACTCTTCTGGTACGCCGTATATGTTTACCGGGTGCGTTTTTCACGGTGGTGGCAGGAGCCGTTGGCCTTGTTCTTTTTTGTAAGCGGCCTTGGCGTGGCGAACGAGCTATTGGAACTGTTCGTCACCAAGGCGGGGATTACCAACATTGACGGCACTGATGTTTGGTGGGACTTGCTGGCGAACACCTGCGGTGCCGCGCTGACGCTTGCGGTAGTCTATCTGGCGCGCTACCTCAAGCATCTCTAGATAACAGAGAGACAAGTGGCGTACAATTAGGGGTAGATGGATCCCGTTAGACTCCAGGAAGAATATAAGTTGGTTGAGGACGCCGAAAAATGTTCTAGTCCGCAAACGTACCTTATAATAAGTAAGCTCTGCGGAGTCTAACGGGATGGATGCGGTAGAGGAGATAAAGCAACGGTTGAGCATCGAGGACGTCGTTGGCGAGTACGTCCAGCTGAAACGCGCCGGCCGGAACTGGAAAGGCATAAGCCCCTTCACCAGCGAGAAAACGCCGAGCTTCATCGTCAGTCCGGAAAAACAGATCTGGCACGACTTTAGCAGCGGCCGCGGCGGCGATATGTTCAGTTTTGTCATGGAGCAGGAAGGGCTGGACTTTAAGGGGGCGTTGGAGTTGTTGGCGCGCAAGGCGGGGGTTGACCTGGAGCAATACCGCGGCAGCGACCGTAAAGGCGGGCCGAACAAAGACCGCCTCTATGGACTATTGGAATTGAGCGCGAAATTTTACCAAGTGCAGTTTTCTAAACATACGGCGGCGCTCCAATATGTCTTAGAAAAGCGGCGATTCAGCAAAGAAACGGCACTTGCCTGGCAGTTGGGATATGCTCCGAACACTGGCACGGCGCTTGTAGATTTCCTGAGAAACCACGCCTACACCGAAGCGGAAATGAAACAAGCTGGCGTTACGGCCCAGAGCTACTCAGGGGTGCGCGATATGTTCCGCGGCCGGCTGATGGTGCCGCTGGCCGACGCGCAGGGCCGGGTGATCGGCTTTACGGCGCGGCTGCTGGCGGATGATCCGAACGCGCCCAAATATATCAACACGCCGGCAACCGTGCTGTACGACAAATCCCGCCACGTCTTCGGCTTGCATCTGGCCAAGGAGGCTATCCGCAAGGAGAAGTTTGTAGTGCTGACTGAGGGCAACCTGGACGTGATCGCCAGCCATCAGGCTGGGGTGCGGCAGGTCGTGGCGGTGGCCGGAACGGCGCTCACCGAGCAGCAGCTGAAAGCGCTCAGCCGCTTTACCGGCGACATTCGCCTAAGCTTTGACGCCGACCGTGCCGGTGTGGCGGCCACGGAGCGGGCAATTCCGATTGCCAGCAAAGTCGGCGTGTCTCTAAGTATTATCGACATCCCGAGCGGCAAAGACCCGGACGAGCTGATCCGTCAGGATCCGGCGCTCTGGCGGCAGGCTATCGTCAAGCATCGCTATGCCTTGGACTGGCTGATGGACCGCTACGCGAAATTGCTGGACATCACAAGCGCGCAAGGCAAACGGCAATATAGCGACGTGCTGCTGCCCGTTGTCCGCCGTTTGAGCGACCCGGTGGAGCAAGATCACTACCTGGCGGCGATTGCGGCTGCTACCGACGTCAGCCGCGAGGCGCTGACGGCCAAGCTCAGCCACACGCCCGCTGACGCGTCCAAGACGCTGCGGAAGCGCTCGCCGCCCCCGCGCCCGCTGCTGCTCGACAAACAGACTGTCGAGCACACCAAGGCGCAGGACCACTTACTGGCCCTCGCCCTCGTTCAGCCCGCGATGCGCACCTACCTGCAGCCAATAACTGCTGACATGCTGGCGCGTGATGAAGGCAGGCAGCTGCTGGCGTTACTGCAAGCCAACCCGGATTTTACCGGCCAGCCGGCGGCGGAGGTCACTATGTTGCGGCCGATAGCAGATTATGTTAAGATTCTAGGATTGCAGTACGAGGAACTGTACCAGGACCTCGACTCTACCGAACTTCACTATGAAGCGGCACGGCTGAGAGCACGGCTTATCGGGACATACGTAAAACGGCAAAAACAACATCTTGCAGCACAATTAGAGGGAGCAGAAGAGGCCGAAATGATTACCTTGCTCAAACGAGTAAAGCAGCTTGACGCCTTACTGAAGCAAACGAAGGGAGGGGCCTAGTATATGCCTAAACAGAAGAAGACAACCGTGAAGAACGATGCAGTACCAATGCCTGAGGCGATTGACGCGCGTAAAGCGTGGTTGATAGAGCGCGCCAAAAAAGACGGTCATATCAGCCAGAAAGACGTGCTGGCGGCGATCCCGGATTCGCCCGATCATGCGGAAATTCTTGACCAGCTGTATACCGAGCTAGCCGATGCCAGCTTGCCGGTGACGGTGGCGGAGCCCGACGGCGAGAACTTTACCGATGAATGGCTGCCAGACGACGAAGAGGAGCCGCTGGCGGCAGCCGCGGGCGATTATCAAGATGATGGCCACGACGACTCGGTGCGTCTGTACTTGCGCGAAATCGGCAAAATCCCGCTGCTTTCCGGCAGCGAAGAACTGGAGCTGGCCAAGCGCGTTTCCAGCGGCGACAAGGATGCCAAGGACAAGATGGCGGAAGCCAATATGCGCCTGGTGGTGTCTATCGCCAAGCGCTACGTCGGCCGCGGCCTGGATCTGCTCGACCTCATCCAAGAGGGCAACACGGGCCTGCTGCGCGCCGTCGAGAAGTTTGACCCCGACAAGGGCTTTAAATTCAGCACCTACGCCACCTGGTGGATCCGCCAGGCCATCACTCGCGCCATCGCCGACCAAGCCCGTACCATCCGCATTCCCGTGCACATGGTAGAGACGATCAATAAGCTCTTGCGCACGCAGCGTCGGCTGACCCAGGAGCTTAACCGCGAACCGACCAACGACGAGATCGCGGCCGCCATGGAGATTGATGTGGATAAAGTGGAGCACATCATGAAGATCAAGCAGGATATCTCCAGCCTGGACGCTTCTATCCGCGATAACGAGGACGACTCGGTGCTGGCAGATTTTATCGAAGATGAAGATACGCAGACTCCGGAGGAGTCGGCTACCAACCAGCTGCTGAAAGAGCAGGTGAAGGATATGCTGAATGTGCTGACCGACCGCGAGCAGAAGATCATCCGCCTGCGTTTCGGGCTAGAAGACGGCAAGAGCCACACGCTGGAAGAAGTCGGCGGCGAATTCCAAGTCACCCGCGAGCGCATCCGCCAAATAGAGGCCAAAGCCCTTGCCAAGCTGCGCAAACACCGCGACGCCAAGAAGCTGCACGATTACATTAAGGGCTAATAGCCCAGGTTGTTGGGTATTCGTTTCGTCATGGCTGTATCGGCGGCTATAGACGTGGAACGGATGCCAAGCAGCTTGCAATTGCTAGATAACTAACCCATGAAAATGCATAGACCTCATGCGATGAGTCATCTATAATGCATTATTCATGGAGCAGTTTGGGAATTTCCGAAACGGAAGAATGCAGCGCCGTACATTTTTAGAACGGACAGCTGCCGTGTTGCTTAGTAGCACTATCGCAGGCTCGCTACTTGAAGCGTGCGGTGGCTCATCGTCGAGCACCGGTACGACAACCGGCACAAATGCGACCGGCAGCGCTACTCCAGGTGGTAACCACGACCGCGGCGGGCCAAATACGGGGCCTCCAAGTGCGAACGCCACGCCCACGCCAAACTCTGAGAAATGGCGCACAATGACGAGAGAGGAACAATCCAGATACCTCAACGAAACTATTTCGCAAGGAGCGGATTCTTTTGCCCAATCAGTGGTAAATCAAGCGTACAAGCGCGGCATAACAATCGCGACCGACATGATGGCTCCGGCAGTGCTACCGATTGATGCATCAACGATGTACCCGAGCATGCCGGTCGGCCGATACGGTTTTGCCTATACCGGCGTACTGGGTACTGAAGGAAAGATCGATGAGGCTTCGGTACACTATGTGCTGGCTACCGAAGTAGCCGGAAAGAACGATGACAATCTTGATCACACGGTATGGCAAACTGAATTAAAAAAGCAGGGCAGCGCAAACTGGACGGTAAATATCACCACGCCGAGCGACGATAAAGGCGGCATAAAAACAGAGTCCTTTGATACGTACCATCCCGAACAGTTCGACTATGGTGATGTTCAGCGAATTCTGCAAGCCATGAATGACATTTTCCATGGAGCCGTGCAGACGCCCCCCGTACCGGTAGGCCACTTTCCATCTTCCGTATATCTTACCTGAGTGATCCGAATACAGTTTCATATTAACCCCGAAGTACGCCTGACTATCTTGCGCAGAGGAACATCGTCCGAGATCACGAAGATGTGTTACAACTAGCCGTTGCCGAAAGAGTAGGCTGCTTGCGACACTAGACAACAAGTTTTTTCAGACCTATCAGGACAGGATGTCATTCATCACGATGTAGCATCAGTTGACAACCTGCGTTCGGACCATAGCTTACGAACATGTATAAACGCTTGATTTAAGCGCCGTGCGGGAGAAAAAAGCCCGCGTGAAATCTATTGTTTGCTATCTCCGCTTGGGATCCTGGCTTTGGATGTATCCGTCTACGGCCGTCATTATTTGCTCAGATTGTTGGTTTACAGCATGGTCAATAATATTCGTCTCGAGCTTTATCCGCTCTTGATCATTTGCGTAAGTATCAGCTACCTCATTAAGGATCTTCATCGTCTGATCGGTTTTGGCGAATGCTGCATCAATCGCATCACCCAACTCGTCCATGTTAGTCGGCGGATTTTTTTCTGTCATGATCGTAACCGTAGCATAACTGACCAGCGGAAACAAGAGTCTATTCCCGGATTAGTTGACGTAAAGTCGTCCGGATACCCCAAGAAACCTGCGGGACGAAACTGGTATGATGGGGTGGACATGGTGAAAGCGTTTATCTTTGATTGTTTCGGTGTACTGGCCTCGGACGGGTTGCTGCCGTTTTTCGACACGTACCTTGCGCATGACCCTGAGTTGCTGCAAGCGGCCGAGAGCCTCTGCCGGCAGGTCAATGCCGGCCTGGCGGACTACGACGACTTTATCCGGCAACTGTCGCAGATGGCACACGTGTCCGAACAAGCTGCCCGGGAGCGCATTGAGCATAACGTGCCGAATGCCGAGCTATTTACGTACATTAAGGACAAGCTAAAGCCGAAGTATAAAATAGGCTTTCTGTCCAACGCTGGCCGCAACTGGCTGAGCGAAATATTTGAACCTTGGCAGATCGAACTCTTCGATGCGGTCGTGTTGTCATACGAGATAGCGATTACCAAACCGGACCCGCGGGCGTACCAGACTATAGCCGCGAAGTTAGGCCTGGCGCCGGCCGAGTGCATCATGGTAGACGACTTGGAACGCTACGTAACCGGCGCTCGGGAAGCAGGTATGCAGGCGATACAGTACGCTTCCTTCGAGCAGCTCAAACAGGAACTTGAGACGACGTACATGCTGGTGCGCCAGCGGTAGCCATCGAAGTTCCGACTACTGCAGTAGATTGCGCTGCCTGGGCCGAGGCATGGTAGACTATTAGCAATGAAACAGATGAAAACCCAGCTGATCGGCATCGCCGGGGCTGCAGGGGCGGGGAAAGATGTTGTGGCTGACATATTGTGCCGGTTATACGACGCCGAAAACCTGTCGACGGGCGACTTTGTGCGTGCAGTCACACGGTTCATATATCGTCTGCCGCCGGACTTCAATCCAGTCCGCGATCAGTTGTATGAAGTCGCCACGTTCATACGTTCGGAGATCAACCCGGCGACGACGATCAAGATGTGCATGCTGCAGGCCAGGGCGCTGAACGTGAAGCATGCGTTATTAACCGGCCTCAGGAGCACGGGCGAGGCCGACGCCATCCGGGCCGGCGGGGGCATCATCGTCGGCGTCGACGCCGACGCGAAGATTCGCTACGAACGAATTTATACCAGGCAGCGGGACAGCGAAGCCAAGAAGTCATACGATGAATTCTTACTTCAAGACGAGCACGAGAATAAGGGCATTGCCCAGACTGGCGGTTTGCGCGGCATCCGGGCCATTATTACTGAAGCAGACATTGTGATTGACAATAACGGTAGCACCGAGGCGCTTGAGGAACAAGTGCGGACTAAACTCGGGTCTATTTTCATAAGCTGAGTAGTCGGCCATACCATACCGGGGCAGCTGCCTTTGCCCGCGCCCGGCATGCCCACGACGGCGATTACTTTCTTATTCTGCATGCAGGCATTCTACTAGATGTATCGGATATATAGCAATAAGCCCGCATTGCACGAGTTTGTGAACGAAGCAAGACTAGACGCAGTAGCGGCGGAAGATGCCGGTGCTACCCGGACCTGGGGGCAAATATCAGCCGCTAACCCCAGCCTCTGCTGCCAACGTGGCAGCTCTCAGCGTACGAAGCACTTCTGTTAGATACGTCGCAGGCGTGCGCGCTGCAACTATCTCTGGGTTTGACGGGTTGCCCGCAACGTATGTGTCTGTAATGCCATATTTCTTGGCGACGCGCCGTAGATCGAGTGCGGTGGAAGTCTGATAAATCTGCGTCGTAACGGCAGCCACACTTGCCCCGGCAGGTAGCTCACCGCTTAGTTGTAGGCTACGTAAGGCTTCTTCTAGCACGTCAGGCGTGCCGGCCTTTGGGTCGTCGACGTATGTTTGGCGCACAGCAAGGCCGGGATTCTCTTGGGCGATCGTTCTGGCAGCACCTGAGATAAGGTCAGCCTCTGTTCTTGCACCCGGGGCGTAGTTTTTGACGTTTTTCTGCTCAGCTTCTTTTAGTTGGCGGGTAGAGCCGGTAAAGACAAGCACATCAAAGCTGGTAGTGCTTTCCTGCGCTGCCTTTACAGCATGGTGCGGACGATCGAGGTTGGATTGGCGGGCGCCGGTCGGCACTAGTACTGCAGCGTGGCTGCCGACCAATGGCGTTTCAGGCTCCAGCATACGCATGTCTTCGGCAGCTCTCATAATAAGTTGCTTGGTCTCTTCTGGCCATTGCGTCTCGTCGGCCTCGAGTTCGTAACGCTCAAGCGTGCGTTTGCCTTTAAAACGTGGGTCAATTTGCCGCAGCGTCTCGGTGAACAGCCCTGGCTGATCGATCGGATCAACTTCGATACCGAAGTGCTGTAAAAGTTCAGCGCCTGCCATAAGGACTTCCACAGGTGACTGCTGGCTTTCTTGACGATTCTGTTCGTACATGGGTCATATCATAACATGAGTAGGATATACTAGCAACGTCGTCCGATTTGATAGCTTATAACTGCACGACGCCCTCAACGAACAGCTACAGGATAAACCATCAATTTTACCAGCATGCAATTATTTGGTCTGTGGGATATTGTATAACCATAAGCGTTTTGAGGGTTACACTGAAGCGTAGCACTAATTAAGGGGGAGGGTAGAGTATGTTTAAATTACATAAGATTAATCCGATGGTCCGCGCCGTCGGAACAATGGGTGCGGTTATGGCAGTAGTTGGCGGGGTGACGTTCGCCAGCTTGCAGTCAAATACGGTTGCGCTAACGGATAATACACTCGTTTCGGCAACGGCTCATTTACAGATAGGCGGGACTAACGGAGATAGTTGCGCTGGCGCCTCAGACGGACCGCAAGCTGGCATGAGTTTCTCGGGTTTGGTGCCCGGGGTTCAGTCGGCAGCTTTTCCGTTCTGCTTAAGCAATACTGGCGATATTCCACTTAATGTAACTACGGGTATACCAACGGCATTTACCGGAACCATACCGCCGAGTGATGTGACGCTTGACATGACATGTGGTGACGGCGGCACATCTAGTGGTGCACTCAGCGCTTATACGGGTGGCACACCTTTGGGTACGCTTGCCAATGGAGCAACTACGGATTGTAGTGCCAAAGTAACCCTAAGTCCAAGCTATGTCGGTTCAGGTGGAAGCGTTACGCCCTTCGAGATCGACTTTGTCGGCAACCAATAGAGGCAAACAATATTAACACGTTGCGATGAAGGTAACCCATATACTAAAACGTTTGTCGAGCAGCCTGCTTACCGCGATAATCGCGGTAAGCTGCGTTGCTTTCGTGCTGTTTGGCTCGTCGGCGAGCGGTTGGAAGGCGCTCTCTGTACCGACGGGCAGTATGCAGCCAGCCATTCAAGCAGGTTCGTTGGTATTGGTACGCCGCGTCCCGGCCTCATCGTTAAAACTCGGGGACGTTATTACTTATACCAATCCGCTCGATGCGCGGAAGACGATTTCCCACCGAATCATAAAAATGTATCTTGTTGGCGATAAAGTACGAGGATTTATCACAAAAGGGGACGCAAACCAAAGCCCAGACATCCCGGTTACGTCGGGACGTGTTATTGGGAAGGTAGTGTGGCATATACCGTATATTGGTTACGGGTTGCTTGCGGCTAAAAAGCCGTGGGTAATCTTACCCATCGTCTATCTTGCCGCACTGCCAATAATCCTTGAGGAGCTGAAGCGGCTGAGCGATTACTACAAGCGCAGCCTGCCATACCGGTTGTTCGGATACAGGCCAAAGCCGGTACAGGAGCATAGTGCAGCAGGCCAGCGGTTTGCGGTCGGCGCCGTACTCACTATTTTTGCAGTTGTAATAATCGGCGCATTTACCGCTCCTATCGCCTTAGCCATGCTGAAAAGCAACACGGTATCGCTGACCCATAACACCATTACGGTTGCGCGATCGCTGCCCACTAATAAAGACCAGTGCAAGAACGGCGGCTGGAAGAAGTACGGCGTATTTAAGAACCAGGGGGACTGCGTGTCGTTCGTGGCGACGCATGGCAAAAACCCTCCGGCAAACTGATTGCCGACCCGCCGTTACATTACGTCTGGCTAAACACTGATTGGCGCCAGCTTGCCGCGCGTCTCGTGATGGAGCTGCAAGACTGCCCGGCGGGAGTGCTTGCGGGTGTGGCGCTGTAGCAGCCTGATGGCCAGGTAAATGGCGCCGGCGGTCACGGCGGCCAGCCAGTCCCAGGCGTCCAGCGGCCCGGTATGGAAATAGGGCCGGATAACCGGGTTATAAATGAGGTTCAAAATGCAGAACAGCGATATGCCGAAGGCGGCCAGTAACCGTTTATTACTCCATAAGTAATTCGTGAAAAAACGTTCGTGCGCATCGGCACGGACCAGCAGCAGGTTCATGAACTGGCAAAGCACGAGCGTGACGTAGGTGAGCGTCGTGGCGGAGATGTACAAGCCGCTAGAAGTGTCGATATACGCTGGGCTAAGGCCGTGGCGCGCGAAAAAGAACAAGAAGTTGGCGGTTGCAAGAGTGGCGGCAAGGAAGCCGAACGTGATGAACTCGCGGGCCGAAGCCAGATTCAGGATGTGATCGCCCAGGCGGCGCGGAGGCGCATGCATCAGCCTTGATTGGGCAGTATCCCAGCCGATAGAGGTAATGGGTGCCATCTGCGCAAAAATATCTACGGAAAGAATCTGGATAGCAGTGATCATCAGTGGTATATGGAAGAGCGCCTGCGCCGCCAGGCTGATAAGGATAGCGAACAGTTCGCCCATGTTGTCGGTCATAACGCAGCGCGCTGCCTTCTTGATGTTGTGGAACGTCAGCCGGCCTTGCTCGATGGCATCCACAAGGGTTGCGAAGCTGTCGTCCAGCAATACGATGTCGGCGGCGTCTTTGGCCACGTCTGTACCCGTCCTGCCCATAGCCACGCCGATGTCGGCGCGTTTGAGGGCCGGCGCGTCGTTGATGCCGTCACCGGTGACGGCAACCACCCGGCCGCTGGCTTTGGCAATTTCCACAATGCGCAGCTTATCTTCGGGGGAAACGCGCGAGAATACCGTCCCGCCGGCCTCTACCATCTGCAGGATCTGGCTGTCGGACAGGCCGCCCAGCTCGTCGTCCAGCACGACGTTGATGCTGGCGCCGGGCGCTGCTAGTGCGGCTTTGGCCGCAATTGCCTTTGCGGTGGTGGGATAGTCGCCGGTTACGACCGAAACCCGCACGTGAGCAGCACGAGCAGCGATCATAGCTGCCGGTACGTCGTCCCGCAAGGGATCCATCATGCTGACGATGCCCAGGAAGGTCAGGTCCCGCTCCACTTTCTTCATGTCGAGCTTGGCGAGGTCGGTATCCTTCGGCAGCAGCCGGTAGGCGTAGGCCAGGTTACGCATGGCGTTCTTCGCAGCAGCTTCCGTGTGATCGCTGAAAAATTTGCGGTCGTTGTCGGTAAGCTTGCGGGTCAGCACGTGGTCCCACAATTTGACGCTGCGGGCCAGCACGGCTTCCGGCGCGCCTTTTACAAATACCGCTACCGTGCCGTCTTCGTAGTGGCGGACGGAGCTCATCAGCTTACGTCCGGAGTCGAACTGGAATTCTTTAATCTCCGGATATTTAGCATCCAGCTTTTCCGTATTAAGCCCCGCTTTTCGCGCTAGCGTCACGATCGCCCCTTCCGTCGGGTCGCCCAAAACGTACCAGGTGCGGTGCTGGCTGTCCGGCTGGTTGACCTTCGCGTTACTGGCCAGTGCGCCGGCCAGTAAGAACAGCCCCAGTTCTCCCAGGTTGCCTCTGGTCAGCTTGCGGTTGTTCTTATCTGTAATACTGCCGGCCGGCTCATAGCCGGTGCCGGTTATGCCGTACGATGAGCGGCCGATGAGCAGGCTGGTGACGGTCATCTCGTTCTTGGTCAGCGTGCCGGTTTTATCGGTGAGAATGATATTGGTCGCGCCGAGCGTTTCAACGGCGGATAGGCGCTTAACGAGTGCCCGGGCCCGCGCCAGGCGGTTGGCGGTCTGTGCCAGGGTGATGTTGACCTCCGCGACCAGGCAGTTCGGGATCATGGCGGCGCTGATGCCGATGGCAAACAGCAGGGCGGATTTGAGCCCCAGGTGGGCTTGCAGGGCGATGACGGCTAGTATGACCGCCAAAATCAGGGTGCCCTGGGTGAGCCGTGTGGCCAGGTTGTTCATCTCCTTCTGCAGCGGCGAAGCGTCGGCGCGGGTAACCTGGCTGAGCGAGGCGATGCGGCCCAGCTCGGTATGCATGCCGGTGCCGATGACGATGCCGCGGGCGGTGCCGGTGGCGACGGTCGTGCCCAAGAATGCCAGGTTATGCCGGTTACCCAGCGGCACCGGGGCGGATATGGCGTGGACAAACTTGCGGCTGGGGTTGCTTTCGCCGGTCAGGGCAAAGTCGTTGGTGCTGAGTTCGTCCTCTTCCAGAATACGCAGGTCGGCAGGCACGCTGTCGCCCTCCTCTATGGCGACGATGTCGCCGAGCGCCAGCTTGGCGGAGTCGATGTCTATCAGGGCGCCGTTGCGCAGCACTTTGGCGCGGGGCACCAGCAGCTGCTCCAGGCTCGCCATCAGCGTCTCGGCCTTGTGTTCCTGAAAGAAGCCGACGGCGGCGTTCATCAGCGCAATCAGCAGCAGGATGGTCGCCGTTTTGCCGTCGCGCAGGTAGAACGACAGGGCGGCGCTGGTGAGCAGTAACAGCACGAACAGGTTCTTGAACTGGCGCAGAAAGGTGACCAGCGCCGATTCGTGGCGGGCGCGGTACAGGGCATTGGCGCCGTGCGTCTCCAGACGGCGGTCGGCTTCGGCGTTAGTGAGTCCCATCTTGTGGCTGCCCAGTTCCGCCACGACGCGCTCGGGTGCCAAGCGATAGTAGTGCAAGTGTTCAGAACCCATTTCAACACCCCCTTCCGGCTGCAAGCCCAAGCTTCCGGGCTGCAAAAGCCTTATCACTCGTCACTGTACATTCCGGTACAGTTCCTCGCGCTAAGGCTTTTTCGTCTCGGAATCTGGGGCTTTCGCTACGAAAGCGGGTATTGAAATGGATTCTATCCTGTCCCACCGTGTTCATCTTATGCTTCATTATACTATCAGCTACGTAGAAACGGCGCGCTATACTCAGTAGCAGTATGCGTCCGCGCTAAACTAGCAGGAGAGAGGCGCCGTCAATTACTACTCGCGGCTCGGGAATCGCCTCGATTATCGGCTTGTGATGAAGAATCTTAACGGAATTGTGCTAACTCCTTGACTCCGATAAGCGGCCGTAGCTAAAATACAAGTTAGTAAGAAAAAAATAAATATGCTGTTTCTACCCTCGCCATATCTGAACTTCCTTTTCTGGATTGTCTGGGTGCCCACAATTATTCTGTGGCTTATATATTGGCGGATATTGATCAAGTATAAGAGATTGTACGTGCAAGCAATCGCCGGAGCATTAGCAGTCAGCCTGCCTTGGGACATACTTGCGTACTTCACGCGTATTTGGATTTGGCCAAAAAGTTGTTGTGCGGGGCCGCGCCTATCATACTTGCCGCTTGAAGAGTATGGTTTTTTGATATTCGTAACGCTAGTCATAGTCACAGTCACGTTAGTACTTTGGAACCGTCTGGCTCGGAAGCCGTACCAAAAATGAATATAGGCAGGCTCGCGTATGTATTGACGGACATTCTCTTTGGGGGCGCTGCTGTCCTAGCGATTTGGTATAAATACTGGCGCTTCCTCAAAAAACACTGGAGGTTTATCGTTGGCATAGCTCTGCTTTCGCTTCCTTTTAGCCATTTCGATCTTTTTGCACTAAAGTGGGGAGCTTGGTGGTATAACCCTCAGCGGAACCTCGGAGTTTTCATTTTCGGCGAACACCTGGAAAGCTATACCTTCATGGCCATTATTACGGTGGCGATTGCCTCTTACACGATCACACACGCGAAAGTCTACGGATATAAGAAGGCAGAGCCTACGCGCCTTCGTTCTCGTAAAGGCCTCAAGCAAAATAAAAACGGTTGAAAGTTGCTCCTTCACAGGTCGGCTGAAGGCAGGTTGCAGAACTTTACTGTACGTCTGGATTCCTCGTGCTACAGTAGTTGTGTATAAACAGAGGAGGGACAAACTATGAAATTAAGTGGAATAATGATCGGGTCGGACAATCCGAAAACTCTCGGTGAATTCTATACCAAAGTGTTCGGCGAGCCGGGCTGGCAGCATGACGGTTGGTATGGTTTTACTATCGGCGGCAGTACCTTGATGGTCGGGCCGCACAGCGAGGTGCACGGTACAAGCCAATCGCCGGGGCGGATGATATTCAACATTGAAGTTACCGATGTAGCGGGCGAGTTCGCGCGGATCCGGCAGCTGGGGGCGGAAGTTATTGCCGAACCCTACCAGCCGAGCAAGGAAGACAACCCGGATACATGGCTGGCGACCTTCGCCGACCCTGACGGCAACTATTTCCAGTTTGCCAGCCCCTGGAAGAACTAACGGCCGCACAAGGTTTTTTTGAGGAAATCCGATGCCCGCCCGCTGAGCCGTTCGGATGAGGTATCAGTTTGGCAACCGCATAAAAACCGCGCCGGTTCTTTTCCGGTGCAGCATGGGGTATCAAAACGATTGGGCAGCAGGAGTTATGTTGTCCGGGTTGTTACGGAAACTATGGTTAGGAATTAGCACGGCAAGGGCGTCATCGGCTTCCTTAAAATAACCCATCAAAAGGCCGAATCTTGTCTGTTCCTGCTCGCTTTGGAGCACGCGAATTTGCTGCTGGGTAAAATCAAAGAGTTTTTTGGAGATGACGGGCGTATCGGCCAGTCCTTCCCTCGCCAGAGCCTCCTTCTCCCGCGCTGCAGCATACCTCGCGACGTCACTCTTATCATACAATTCCGGACTGTGGCGCATTGCTCCCATCGCTTTAGAGGCCGTAGTGCGGCGATTATCAAAATAGGTTATGGCAGGTCCCGGTTCACCCGCTACGGCCGCAGTCCATGCGCCCATAACGATCGGCAGGTTAGTTCGGGCGTCAGAGTACATGACGTTGTCCGGATGCTCGCCTTTATTGTGACGATTAGTATAGTCGTCTATCGCAGCCTGATAAGCTTTGGCGGCGCGCCCAAGCGGTCCGTCAATAGCCGGGTGGCCGAACTCGGGATATGTTCGCGCCAGTTCTGTTTGGCTGCCGTTTGGCGCGACAAGATGTTCGCTCATATATTATTTTATAGTACAAAGGTGACTAAATGTCAATAGAAATGTATGATACAGTTTTTCAGAGAGCATAATTATAAACTTCCACTCCGTGCTGATACGCCCTACGGTATACTGATACTCATGGCAACAGCCGATACGAAACATACTACCTTTGTGATTATTGACGGCAAGAGCGTGTTTTACCGCGGCTACTACGCCATGCCGAACTTGAGCACCAAGGAAGGCACGCCGACCGGGGGCGTGTACGGCTTCGCCGTCATGGCGCTAGAGGTCATCCGCCGGCTGAAGCCGGATTACGTGGCCGTGGCCTGGGACAAGCCGAAGACCAATATCCGGCGCCGCTTGCAGCTGTATCCGGAATACAAGGCCGGCCGCAAGCCGGCGCCGCCGGATTTTTACGAGCAGGTCCCGGTACTGCACGAGCTGCTGCAGGCCTTCGGCTGGCCGCTGTACGAGCTGGACGATTACGAAGCCGACGACATTATGGGTACGCTGGCCGTACAGGCGCGCGAAAAAGGCCTGGATACCTTGCTCGTCACGTCCGACCTGGATATGCTGCAGCTGGTCAACGGCAATGTGCACGTGTATGCCCTGAAGACAGGCCTCAGCAATATTGAGCTGTATTCGCCGAAGAGCTTCGAGGCCAAGTACGGCCTGGGTGTCGGTCAGTACCTGGACCTTAAATCGCTGAAAGGCGATGCCTCGGATAACATACCCGGCGTGCCGGGCGTGGGCGAAAAGACGGCCGTTGCACTGCTGCAACAGTACCAGACGCTCGACGGCGTGTATGAAAATCTTGCGCTGATCAGCAAAGAAAGCGTGCGCAAGAAGCTTGAGGCCGGCAAAGATCTGGCCTACTTGAGCAAAGAACTGGCGCGGATTTGGACGGACGCGCCGCTGAAGCTCGACCTGAACGAGGTTGACGGCCGCCACAGCCAGCCGGCGAAGATCCTTGATCTGTTCGAGAAACTGGAGTTCCACAGCCTGGCGCACAAGCTGCCCGAGGTGATGCAGACGGCAATTGTAAACCACCGGGCCGAGGGCGCCGCTACAGCGCTGCAAGGCGGCAAAAATGTACACATAGACAGCAATAAAAAGCTGGACGAGTTGCGGATACCAGACGACGCACAGTTGTTTATCTACTCCCGCGCCAACGGCCGTCATGGCCGCGAGCCGCTGGTTCTGGCGTTCAGTACGGACGGACGGACGACGTACACGCTGGATCTTACGAAGCTTGATCTGAGGCAGGTGGCTGGCCTCCTCGGCCAAGCCGACTCTCTCATCGGCCACGACGTCAAAGCAACGCTGAAGGTGCTGCTGGAACTCGGCATGACCGAGCTGCCGCAAGTCGGCCACGACGTCCTGATCGGCGCGTTCCTGCTCAACTCCTTGCGCCGGGAGCAAACACTCACCGAACTGGCGCAGACTGATCTGCACTACCAGGGCGACCCGTTCGAGGATTTAAGTACCGAGCAGCTTACAGAGCGCTCGCCGGAGATTATTGCGGCCATCCACGCGTTGTTCGAGCAGCAGACCAAAGAGTTGCACTCTATCCCGAAGCTGGTGGAGCTGGCGAACACGATCGAGTGGCCGGTCATCCCGGTGCTGGCCCGCATGGAATACGAAGGCATCCAGCTTGACACTGAGTATCTGAAACAAATGAACGGCGACGTCACGGCTATGATCGCCGACATCGAAAAGCAAATATACGAGCAGGCGGGCGAGCAGTTCAACATCGGCAGTCCGCCGCAGCTGGCCGGCATTCTGTACGGCAAGCTGCACCTCAACCTATCTACAAACGGCATCAAAAAAGGCAAGACCGGCTACAGCACGGCCGCCAGCGAACTGGACAAAATGCGCGGGTTGCACCCGATCGTCGACCTCATCAGCCAATGGCGCGAGGTAACGAAGCTGAAGAATACGTACATCGACACGCTGCCGCTGCAGGTCGACGAACATTCGCGCGTGCATACCACGTTCAACCTGACAATCGCGCAAACCGGCCGGCTGTCCAGCGTCGATCCGAACCTGCAGAATATTCCGGTGCGCACTGAGCTGGGGCGCAAAATCCGCACAGCCTTTGTAGCTGCTCCTGGTAAGAAGCTGGTCAGCGCCGACTACAGCCAGTTCGAGCTGCGTCTGAGCGCGGCCATGAGCCACGACCAAGAGCTGGTCGACATGTTCAACCGCGATATTGATGTACATACCGCCACGGCCGCGCAGGTCTATCACTGTACGCCGGAGGAAGTGACCAAAGAACAGCGCCGCCGCGCCAAAGCCGTGAATTTCGGTATTATCTACGGCATGAGCCCTCACGGGCTGAGCATCGCCACCGGCATGACATACGAGGAAGCAGGCCAATTCATCAAGGAATACATGGCCTTCCGCAAGCCGCTTATCGGTTACCTGGACGACCTGAAAATGCGTGCCCGCAAGGACGGTTACGTGGCCACGCTGTTCGGCCGGCGCCGGCCCATGCCGGATATCCACTCCAGCAACTTCGCCGTCCGCAGCGCCGCCGAGCGCGCCGCCATGAACATGCCCATCCAGGGCACTGAAGCCGACCTGATGAAGCTGGCGATGATCAAAGTAGACGACTACTTACGCGAATTTGGCACCGACTGTAAACAGCTTTTGCAAATCCACGACTCTATCCTCGTCGAATGCTCGGAAGCCCAAGCCGTGCAAACCGGCAAAATGCTCAAAGAGACGATGGAGAATGTCTATCCACAGCTACCCGTGAAGCTCACCGTAGACACTACCATCGGCAATAACTGGGGTGAACTGTAAAGATGATGCTTCGCTGTCGGTAGATGGACTACTCGACCAATGGAAGAGCTTCCTGCATGGCAGCAACCTCTTCTTCTCTGTACTGTTGCACTTTAGGAATTGATACCGTTAAGGTTTGGCTAGCCACTGCACTGACGGCCCTATTAATAGAATCTGCAAAACCGACGTAAATAATCTTTACCCCCTGAGACTTAACTTTATGAAGGGCGGGGCAGAGATCAGTATCTGAGCTCATAACAACAATCGCGGCCGGCTTGTTCATATACGCTTCTTCAAGCATATCGGTAGCCAACCTTACATCAACGCCTTTTTCCTGTAGCACGTCCTGAACCGTATGGCATTTTCGGCACTCTTTAGCAGATTTGACCTTAAGATAACCTGCTTTAATGTATCCTAATGCGCTGCTGTTTTAGCTCCGGGACCCATTTGCGTGTATATTCGCGTATCTTCTCGACGTGCGCTAATACCTCACCCGATGGTTGATAGCCATTTGGCATTCTGATTTCGGAAGCGTAGTAATTTATCTCCAGATCATTCATTGCAAGGATATCTGACAGTAGATCCCTAAGGCGATAGGTATTCATCTCCCGGCTGCCCGCTATATTGCCTGCATCTTTCAGTATGCGGGATAATCCTTTTCTACAGTTCTCGCCATCAATGTATACTTTCATATGTATTTCTATCTATACAAACAATAAAAAGGCCCCGCTGAAGCTTTCGCTAACACGGGGTGATGCAACCTTATTCTAACAAGTCCACCCCTATAATGTCAATACGTAAAAGCTTGTCACTATTTTAGCATAATCCTGTTGCAGGATACACATATTTATTTTGTTAAACATAAGCGTTATAATAGCTGGCACATATGACGCACAGCTTTGACGGCTACAATCATTTGATCCGATTGGAGATGGGGGAGCGGCTGAGCGAGGCGCTTGAACAATTCGCAGCCGAGGCCAAGCTAGAAGGTGCGTGGCTGAGCGGGCTCGGCGCGGCCAGCGAGGTCATGCTTGGTTTCTATAACCTCGGCCCCAAGACGTATAAGTGGCGAACGTTCGGGCAAACGATGGAGGTCGTGTCCCTTACCGGCAACCTGGCCTTTGACGACTCGGGCAAACTGACATACCACCTTCACGGCGTTTTTGCGGACGACGAGTACCACACGGTGGGCGGCCACGTGCAGGATTTAGTTGCCGGCGCGACGCTGGAGCTGTTTGTCCATCGTTCGTACCGGCCTATGCGCCGTCGGCACGACGAAGCCACCGGATTGCCGCTACTTGACCTTTCGTGAAGCCCGCTGGTAACGGCATCTCCCAACAGTCTGGCCGGCGCGTACAATAACACTATGGTAAAAGCGGTCATCTTCGATTGTACCGGCGTATTAGTGGGCAGCGGCCAGGCCGTCAACCAGAAACTGCTTGGCTATATCCGCAGCCAGCTCAAGCCGCACTATAAAGTAGGCATGCTGTCCAATCTTCCTCGTCATTATATAGAGCGATTATTCGAACCATCAGAACTGCTGCTGTTCGACGTCACGGCGTTGGCATCCGAAGCCGGCATTGCCAAGCCGGATCCGCGGGCCTATCGTTTTATTGCCGAGCGGCTTGGCGTTGAACCGGATCGATGTATCTTTGTAGACGATTTCGAACGACACTGCGAAGCGGCACGCGAGCAAGGCATGCGGGCGGTGCTGTATGATAGCTTTGAACAAACGAAGCGCGAAATAGAGGCAATTTTACAGGAGGAATGATGGCCCACGAAAAACTGTTCCATATCGGCGTTAAGACACTCATGACAAACGCGAGCGGCAAAGTGTTGGTCTTAAAAACTATTCCGCTATCCGGGACCGAGCCGCACTGGGATATCCCCGGCGGGCGGATTCAAGAGGGGCAGGATTCCGAAACGACGCTGCGGCGCGAGGTGGCTGAAGAGACGGGTATCACTGTTACGGCTCAACCTGTGTTTTACACAGCGGTGATCTCGAATATTGAAATACCGGTTGCGGAGGTGGGTAGAGTCGGTTTGCTCCTGATGATCTATACAGTCGGCGTGAACGATACCACGAAGATCGTTTTAAGCTCCGAGCACACTGCCTACGAGTGGGTGGACGCGGCGGAGGCAGCAGAGCGCCTCAATTATAAGTATCCCAAATCGTTTACGGCTTTATTACGGGCCGGCGTCCGGCGCTGACAATCCGCCGGCCTTTGGACCGGGCGAGGCGTACGGCCACGATAATGACCCAGGCCGCAACCGCGAAACCGGCAACGTTGGTGAGGCGGTCAATAATGCCGGGTGAATGCTTGGCGTCAAATAGGTAGATAAGTGCCGCCAACGCCTCGGCGCCGATAAGTATGAGTGCCAGCCGGCTGCTGCGTCGCTCCTGAGCGGCATAGCCCAGGGCCAACAGCGCCCCAAACGCGCCGACGGTCAAGATAACGAGTACTAACGATACTAGGGTGTTGCTGGCGCAGTCGACTCCCGAGTGTCCGCGGCACCCGCCGATGATCGAAGCGACGCTGCCTACAAAGCTTAGGCCAATGCCTATAACAAACTGAACAAAAGTGGCTATACCTGTTTCATATCGTACACGCATATGCCACTCATTTTACCATTGGATAGCTCTTGTAATATCATAGTCTTTATGGTATCATAGTTATGTTTACGTGTAGAGACATACCATATGGCACGATATTTTATAGGATTTTTACTCGCCGTCGGACTCATCGTAGTCGTAGTAGTCCTGATTATTCGCGGTCTTACTGGGTCGCATAAAGGCCCGACGCCGCTTAACCTTCCCAGCTACGCCGATAGTGATGTACGGGTGCAGCTTACCATCGACTCGCCAGTGACATCCGCCGATGTGCACAATGATGTCATTCTGACGGTCGATAATACACAGGCAACCCTCGTTGTCACCAAAGGGTATGACGGTGACACCGTCCGCATCAAGAGTTACCCGACGACCACGAGCGGTTATGCGGTGTTCTTGCGTGCGCTCGCGTTCAACAATTTTACAAAGGGCAACAACAATCCGAATTTGCGTGACGAGCGCGGCCGGTGTGCACTAGGCGACCGCTTTATCTACGAAGTGATTGACGGCAGCGGCAACAGCTTGCAGCGCTACTGGCACACTTCTTGTGGCGACGGTACCTTCGGCGGCAACGTGAGCGCGGTGCGCCGCCTCTTTATCCTGCAATTCCCTGATTACAGCAAGCTGACGAACGACGTCCACCTGTAGACTTATCTGATCCTCAGTACAATCCGTTTGGAAGTCTGAGCGGCTTTCTGCAGATGGCGAACGTGGTAGCGCAGCGTATTAGCAAGCGCCGCGCTTGGTGCGGTGACCAGGATTTCCCGTTCGCGCACGATAACTTCCACGGCTTCCTGAAAGTGGTCGGCCACGTACTGTTTAATCGCCTTGATCTCCGGCGGTTCGCTAAAGTCCTTGCGGGTAAGGATATCCAAGAGTGAGTCGGCCATACCTCTATTCTACAAGTATAATGAACGTGTATGCCAGAATTACCGGAGGTAGAAACGGTGCGGCGCGGGTTGGAACGGTTGCTGCCTGGCCGGGTTGTTGGCGGGGTTGCTTTTGACCATGCCAAAAGTTTCCCCAATGCGCCGCAGGACGTCGGAACTGCGCTGGTTGGGGCTGCGGTGGTGGCGGTGGAACGCCGGGCAAAGGTGCTGCTGATCGAGCTTTCCAGTAAGTACTCGCTGGTGATCCATCTGAAGATGACGGGCCAATTGGTATTTCGCGGCACAGACGAGTACTTTGGCGCCGGGCACCCCAGCGACAGCCTGGTCGGCAAGCTGCCGGACAAGTCCACCCGGGTGACACTAACGTTTGCCGACGGAAGCACGCTATTCTTTAACGACCAGCGCAAGTTCGGCTGGATCCGCTTGTTGCCGACGGCCGAGGTGCCGAACATCGATTTTTTCAAGAAAGCCGGGCCCGAGCCGCTGGATGCTGATTTTACCTGGCGCGGCTTGCGTGCACGTCTGCTGCGCCGGCCGAATACTTCCATTAAAGCCGCGCTGCTGGACCAATCCGTGCTGGCCGGTGTGGGTAATATCTACGCGGACGAATCGCTGTGGGGTGCTAAAATCCACCCGGGCACGCTCGTAAAGAAGCTATCAGCTGTACAACTGCATAGACTGTATGACGCGCTGGTGGCGGTGCTGCGGCTGTCAATTGAAAAGGGCGGCTCCACCGACAAAACGTACGTTGACGCCGAGGGACGGCGGGGGAGCTACCTGAGCTTCGCCAATGTTTTTCGCCGGGAGGGCCAATCCTGTCCGCGACACCCTGACGTTATGATCGTTAAATTAAGAGTAGCCGGCCGCGGGACGCACATCTGTCCTGAGTGTCAGAAAGTGAGAAGCTAATGGTATTGAAGCACGAGGAAATTAAGAAGATTGTTCGCAACTTAAGCCAGCGGGAACTTGAAACTCCAGAAGGGACCACCGTCGATCTGCGTCTCGGTGAGGTTCATGTTATTATCGGCGGCGAAGCATTCATTGAAGCGGATGGTGCCGCCGGGCAGGGCAAGCGCAGCATGTTTGATACAAAGCTTGTCATGGCGTATAAGGCGGGGGCGGAGACCCAGGACAAGCTGACGGTGCGGCCGGGTGATTATTACCTGGTGAAGACGATCGAATCCGTCAAGACACCGCTGGATGTGCTCAGCGACTTCCGGCCGCGGTCTACGTTGTTCCGTTCCGGTTTACTGCTCGTTACGAGCTTGGGCGCACCAGGATACGAAGGTGAGCTCATCTTTGGGCTGTACAATGCCGGTCCTCTGCCGGTATCGCTGCAAATGGGCGCGCGAATCTGTACAGCAGCTTTCTACCGTACCGAGGGTCAAGGTGTGGCGTACCGGGGGCAGCACCAAGGCGGCCGCATAACCTCGGCCGGTGCCGAGCAACAGGTATGAACGCGGAACAGGCTTGTTCGGATACTTTTACAGATCCTGCATGTGGTGTATCTGGTGTTCGGCATAATCGGGCTGTTTGTCATGTTATTTTTCTAAGAGCTAATTAACATCTCCCTGTCGGCCAAAATCAAAGGTCGCCCACTTTCAATCTGTTTTTCGTTCGTCACCGTACCTTACCAAGTACGCTTCCTTACGAGAAAACAGATTGAAAATCGTGGGCGCTGCTTTGGTTTTGCCTGTAACAGAGAGATGTTAATTAGCTCTAAGACTATCCGCCTGTACACACTAAATTACGTCGAGGTTGGCTGCTTTCAGCTTGCGCCCATAACTCTGGCGCGCTGTTGTCTCGGAGCTGGTATCATGGTGAGTTATGATCATCTGCTTGAGCGGGGAGAATAGCTTTGGGTTACGCGCGGAGCTGGATAAACTCACCGCTGCTGTTGTGGACCGCTACGGCGATATGGCGCTGGAGCGCCTGGACGGGGAAACGGCAAGCTTCGAGCGTTTGCAGGAAAGCCTGCAGAGCCCGCCGTTCCTGACGGAGCGAAAAATGGTGGTTCTGCGCACGCCGGGCGCTAACAAGCGGTTCGCCGAGCAGGCTGGCGTCTTGCTGGAAACGCTGCCGGACACTACCGACGTGATTATCGTGGAGCCGAAGCTCGACAAACGCGGCAGCTATTACAAATTCCTCAAGAAAACGACGGACTTCCGGGAGTTTGCTGAGCTTGACGAAGACGGTACGGCGCGGTGGCTGGCGGAGGCGGCCCGCACCGGCGGCGGCAGTATCGCCCTGGCGGACGCCCGGTTTCTGGTGGAGCGTGTCGGCGTCAGCCAACAGCTGCTGGGTAACGAGCTCGAAAAACTGCTGCTGTATAATCCCGCTATTACGCGCGCCACTATCGAGCTTTTGAGCGAGGCCACGCCGCAAAGTTCGATATTCGAACTCCTCGAAGCGGCTTTTGCGGGCGATACGGCGCGGGCGCTCAGGCTGTATAGTGACCAGCGGGAGCAAAAGGTAGATACCGCGCAAATTGTCGCGATGCTCACCTGGCAGCTGAGGATACTGGCGCTTATCAAGACAGCCGGCGGCCGTTCGCCGCAGGAACAAGCCGCCGCCGCGAAACTGAACCCGTACGTGGTGCGAAAAACACAGCCGATTGCACAGCGGCTGAGCCTGGCGCGGCTGAAACGGCTGGTTGCCGACCTGCTGGCTATTGACGTCCGCTCCAAGCGCGAGAGTATCGACGTGGATGAAGCGCTGCAGAACTACCTGCTAAACCTGGCGGAATAAATTCTCTCTGTCCCGAGTGGATGGTACCGCCAATGTTCTTCCGTCGAAGAACCAATCACGTTCCCTTTGGCGAGAACCGTCCAGTTACTTTTGCATCAATAAGCAAAAGAAGGGGTTGGTTCTTGGCCGCAAGAACATGGCTGGTTGCCGCCAGCGGGAACAAAAAACCGCCCCCGGAGGGGCGGCATAAAGCGTAATAGGCGAACGTGCCTTTATTTGGCTTTCTTCTTGGCTGCTGGCTTTTTAGCGGCGGTCTTTTTGGCGGCAGGTGCCTTTGCCTTTGTAACTTTCTTGGCGGCGGCTTTCTTTACAGCAGGCTTAGCGGCAGGAGCCTTTGCGCCGGCGGCTTTGGCCCTGGCGGCTAATTGTTTCTTGGCGCGGGCAGCCTTATTTTTGTGCAGCACGCCTTTTTTTACGGCTTTGTCGAGAGCGCTTTGGGCACTGCTATGCGATGCGCGGTCGGCTTTCTTAGCGAACAACTTCAGGGCGGCCTTCAGGACGCGCTTGGTCTTGCTGTTACGGACGGCCGCTTTTGTAGCGACGCGGACACGTTTTTTGGCGGACTTGATGATGGGCATTATGTTTCCTTCGTTATCTTTTATTGATTCCTCATAAATGTAACAGATGCAGGCGGTGATTGCAAAGTCCGCCCTGTTCGGCGGCTATTGACAAGATGATAGACAACCAGAAACATTTGTGGTAAGCTCGCGCTAAAGGGTAAAATAAACACTATGGATGAAATACGCAAGCAAGTCGTTGAGCGCCTGAAACAGGCGAATAATATCCTGGTGACGGTGCGCAATAATCCGACAGTGGACCTGCTCAGCGCCTGTATCGGGCTGGCGCTCGTTCTGGACAAAATGGACAAGCATGCCGCCGCCGTATTCAGCGGTGCCGTGCCCAGCACCATAGAGTTCCTCAAACCAGAGGAGACTATAGAGCGGACGCCGGACTCCTTGCGCGACTTTATCATTGCACTCGACAAGTCAAAAGCAGACAAACTGCGCTATAAAGTCGAAGACAAAGTAGTGCGGATATTTATAACCCCGTACAAGACCAGTTTGAGTCAAAAGGATCTGGAGTTCAGCCAGGGCGACTTTAATGTTGATGCCATAATAGCGCTGGGAGTGCATGAACAGCAGGAGCTAGACCAGGCCGTAACCGTTCATGGGCGCATTCTGCACGACGCCACCGTTATCAGCATTAACAACACGCCGAATGACAACTTGGGGTCCATGGTTTGGCAGGATATAGGCGCAAGTTCTATTTCTGAAATGATAACCCAGCTGGTGAAAGATCTGGACGCAAATGTCCTGGACGAGCAGATTGCGACCGCCTTGCTGACCGGCATCGTTGCCGAGACCGAGCGTTTCAGTAACGAGAAAACGACGCCGGAGACCATGAACCTGGCAGGCGAGCTTATGGCGGCCGGAGCGAACCAGCAGCTGGTGGCAACGTCGCTGGAAGTACCCGCCGGGCCGGCACGGCCGCTTCCGGCCGGTGCGGACCAAGCAACCACCAGCGCTCCAGCGGCAGACGCTACTGCTGCCGACGACGGGACGCTCGATATTGACCACGAAGCGGCCGAAGAGCAAGCCGGTGAGCCGCCGGCAACGGCAACTGTCCCCGAACCGTCGGAACCCGATCTGCCAAAAATCACCCCTGGCCATGAACTCTTACCCATGCCCGAGTCGCCGCACATTGACAACGTGCACGGATCACCGCTCCAGGAGACATCGCTTGCCTCAGCCTATAGTGATGAAAGTGAAATGCCCACGCCGGTGCGTTCGTACCTGGTAGACGAGCCGAGCATACCGAGCAATACGCCAAAGCCCGATTCCGTATCTGCGGAGCCGAGCACGGCCAACCCGTTTGATATGCTTCCCGCAGAGTTACCATCCCCAATCCTCGGCCGTGCCAACAGCGTGCCCGCCGCGGCTGCTGCTATGCCCCTGCAAGCACCGCCGCAACCAGTCGCTCCTGCGCCAATCCCCACTGCGCCTGTCCAGATTGTGCCGCCGCTCCCGCTCCCCGTACAACCGGCCGCCCAACCACCCGCGTCGATTATTCCCCCTGTGCCGGCTGTAACCAGCCAGCCGCCAGCTGCCAACCAAACGCTGCAAGACATAGAACAGTCAGTGCATAGTTCGCATGTTTGGCAGGCGAGCAACAATCAGTCGCGCGAGCTGGATGCTGCACGCAACCAGGTGCTGGATGCGTTCCAGCATAGTTCCTCGCCGCGCCTTGAGCCGTATGTATCCTTAAATGCCAATCCGCTCGGCGCCGAACTGCACCCTCGTTCAGATGTTTCCGTGCCATCAGCGCCGCCGGACTCGCCGCCGGCGAATATCGGCATCGAGGTTGATGCCGACGGCAACTTAAAGCAAGTTACCCCGCAGCCTGCGGCCAGCCAGCCGTTCCCGCCCGTGCCGCCAAGTCCGACGCTTGCCGTGCCGCCGGCACATGCAGCGGGTCCTCCGCCTATGCCTTCCAGCCTTCCGCCGTCCATGCCGCCCCCGATGACTCCCCCGAACTACACGAACCACTTGTAAAAAGGGCCGGATAGGAGGAATGATAGTTGTATGGACTAAATGCTGCTGCGGCTTGCTTTTCTGTCTTCTATCTGATAAGCTACCGACAGTATGATCACAAGTGAGAAGAAACAGATTGCTATTGCTGGTGTGCAAGCGCATAAGACCGACACCGGCGGCGCAGCGGCCCAAATTGCTGTGGCAACCGAGCGTATCAAAGAGCTGACCGGGCACCTGAAGCTGCACAGCAAGGACTTTGCTACCCGCCGTGGCTTACTCCAATTGGTGGGCCGCCGCCGCAGGTTGCTCAAGTATATTGCCGACCGCGACAGCAATGCGTACCTAGACCTGATCCATAAGCTCGGCATCCGCCGTTAGCGAAGCGCATAGACCAGCTTCCTCGAGATATCACGGAAGCAAGCTTGTGCACTTTAACAGCGCTCCTTATGGCTGACACGTGTTCGCTAGCAGGGACACAGATATACCAGCGTAATTTTACGCACAAGGCAGCTGGATATTTGCACCCTACTCGCGAACATACTTCAACGAACGCCAAGGAGTAGAAAGGCGAAACAACACACCCTATGGGGCAGACTATTAACCCTTACGGCAAAAAAATTATTAGCGTCACGACAGAATTATGCGGACGTACTCTCACCCTTGAGGTGGGCCGCGTCGGCTTCCGTTCGTCGGCTTCCGTGCTGGCGAAGTACGGCGATACGGTCGTGCTCGGCACGGCCATGCTGGGCGAACACCAAGTGCAAGGGCTTGATTACTTTCCGCTGAGTATCGATTACGAAGAGCGGTTCTATGCCGCCGGCAAGATCAGCGGCAGCCGGTTTATCAAGCGCGAGGGCAGGCCGTCGGATGAAGCGGTACTCATCGGCCGTCTCATCGACCGGCCGATTCGGCCGCTGTGGCCGAAGGGCTACCGTCATGAAGTGCAAGGCATTGCCACCGTCCTGAGTATGGACCCGGCTTTCCGCCCAGACGTTATCGCTATGATTGCCATGAGCGCGGCGTTTATGCTGACCGGTGCGCCGTTCGACGGTCCGGTTGCCGGCCTTCGCGTGGGCTTGGCTGATGACGGCAAACCGAAGGCCTTCCTATCGGCCGATGAGCTGTCGACAGGGGTCTTGGACCTGGTAGTAGCAGGCACCGAGCATGCCATCACCATGGTTGAGGCCGGCGCCAAGGAAGTCAGCGAAGAGCAGGTTATCGAAGCGTTGGAATACGCTTTCGCCGCCATGCAACCGGCTATCGCTATCCAGAAAGAACTGGTTAGTAAAGTCGGTGTGACGCCGCTGACGCACGCGCTGGCGCTGCCCGATACCGACATTCAGCAGCGGGTTGAAACCTGGCTGGAGGGCCGACTGGGCGTAGGACTCCGTGCGCCGTACCCGGAGCGAAACGATTTGGTCAAAAACCTGCTTGATGCCATGCACGCCCATTTCCAGGAAGAGTTGGGCGAGGGTTTCGCGGAATTTAAGCGAGAGTACGACGACGCATTCGTGCTTGCCATACACAAAGATGTCCGGAAAGGAATCGTCAAGGACGGCGTTCGCCCGGACGGACGCGAGCTTGCAGAAGTCCGGGCCTTATCCAGTGAGGTCGGTATCTTACCGCGCGCTCACGGCTCCAGCCTGTTCACGCGCGGCGTAACGCAAGCCCTGAATATCGTGACGTTGGCGCCGCTGAGTTATGCGCAGATGATTGACACGATGGAAAAGAGCGGCGAGCGCCGGTATATGCATCATTACAACGCGCCCGGCTATACCGTGGGCGAGGTTAAGCGCTTGAGCGGCCCGGGACGGCGCGAAATCGGTCACGGCTATCTGGCGGAGCGGGCAATCTTGCCGGTACTTCCGGATGAAGCAGCATTTCCGTACGCCATCCGCGCCGTTACCGAAATTATGAGCCAGAACGGCAGCACGAGCATGGCGGCGACCTGTTCCAGCTGTTTGTCGCTGATGGATGCCGGCGTGCCGCTGAAGCGGCCGGTGAGCGGTATCGCCATGGGCTTGATGATGGAAGGCGACAAAGCCTACATTCTGAGCGACATCGCCGATGCCGAAGATTTTGCCGGCGATATGGACTTCAAAGTGGCCGGCACTACCCAAGGCATCACGGCGCTCCAGATGGACATGAAAGTCCACGGTCTGCCGGTGAGCACGCTGAAGGCAGCGATCCTGCAAGGCAAAGAGGGCCGCGCGTTCATCCTGGAGCACATGCTCGGTACGCTTGCCGCGCCGCGCCAAGAGCAGAGCCCGTACGCGCCGCATGTCGAGAGTATCCAGATTAACCCGGAAAAGATCCGCGATGTTATCGGCAAAGGCGGCGAGACCATTAACAAGATCATTGCCGAGACGGGTGCGGAGATCGACATCAAGGACGACGGCACGGTATTTATTGCCAGCCCGGACAAGAAGTCGATTGACGGCGCCATCCAATTCATCCGTATGCTTACGGCTGTGCCGGAGGTGGGTAAAATTTATCACGACTGCCGCGTGGTAAGTGTGCTAGACTTCGGGGCATTCGTAGAAATCATGCCGGGCAAAGAAGGGCTCGTACACGTCAGCGAAATGAAAGACGAGCGGGTAAGTAAACCCAGCGACGTCGTGAAAGAGGGCGATAAAGTAACGGTAAAGCTCCTGGCTATCGACGACCGCGGCCGGCTGCAGCTGAGCATGAAGGCTGCCGCCCGGGAGTCGAAGGACAGCAAATAGAAGTTGCATGAACGTACTGGATAAGACGAAAGTTTGGCATCAATCGAAAACCGGTCTGCTGGTGTTTGGGCTCACCGAGCTGGCAGTGGCATACGCCTGCGCCTCGTGGGCTATCGACAGCGGGCGGTTGAGCGCCTGGCTCTTATCGATTGTCCTATCCGCAGGTGCTATCTGGAACCTCGTGAAGCTGGCCGGAAGGCTTGTACATGCGGGAACAGCTGCCAGGCCGCATAAACGTTCATCGGTAGGCTAGGATGTCTAACAATATGTTCGATTTCTTAAACGGTAGCTGGAACCTAAGTGGCAAGCGAAAGCGGGAATACAATCGACTGCGTAAGCTTACGCTTATCATGATCGTGCCGATCGGTGTCGTTGGTATAACAGCGGGTGCGCTGATATCCGGAAGCGCTCCGCACAGCTTAGGACAGAAAGTCGGAATAGCATTGCTGATTATTACCGCTGTTGTGGTGCTCGGCCAGCAGCTCTACCTGATAGCAGCACACAAAACTAATGCTGATTTTCTGACAGATGAATTCAAACACCAGAAGCAGCGCTCAGAACAAAACAAGCAAGAACTGATGGAATTCATTGAATCTGTCAAGAAAGGCCAGAAATGAGCACCGTAAAACAGCAGCAGCTTGACGAAATCAAGCAGAAAATCCTTAATGATCACGTTTGTCCACAACTAGCGGCACAAGCTACACAGCTGGTATTCGGCGACGGCAATCCTGACGCCGAGCTGGTGTTTATCGGCGAAGCGCCTGGCAAAAACGAAGACAAGCTAGGCAAACCTTTCGTCGGTGCTGCCGGCAAGTTCCTGGACGAAATGCTGGCAAGCGTGGATCTGGACCGAAGCGACATTTACATAACCAATATCGTAAAATACCGCCCGCCGAACAACCGCGATCCGTTGCCGGAGGAAAAGAAAGCTTTTTTGCCGTATTTACAGGCCCAGCTAGAAGTAATTCAGCCGAAAATTATGGTGACCCTAGGGCGCCATGCCGCAAGCTGCTTCTTGCCGGATCTGCAAATCAGTGCCGAGCACGGTAAGCCAAAGCGCATACGTCTAGCGCTGCGGTCAGATCCGGACAGCACAATAGACGAACTGATCCTGGTCATCCTGCCGCTGTTCCATCCTGCGGCAGCGTTGTACAACGGTAGCTTGCGCCAGACGCTCGTGGATGATTTTGCCAAGATCCCAGGCATTCTCGCGCAAGTGACTGCCAAGTAACCAACTAAATTACACCTTAAATTAGATATATACAAGGAGAAATAATTAATGAATCCAAATACTAATCCCAACCGACGCAGCCGGCCGCCAAGACGGGGCGGTAGCAGCAGCAATGCTTCCGTCGCGCCCGGGCAACAACAAACTCCGCGTCCAATGGGCAGTAGCCTGAGCACTTCGCGCGGGCAAGCCGTGCGCGCCCAAAAGCGTTCGCAAATGGACGCACAGCGTATCGCCAACCAGTACATGGCCGCGCCGCGGTCCAGTTCGGAAGAACAGCCGCGAGGCCGCGCCAATGTAGTCGACGACCGCCCGCGGCTGAAGATTATCGGCCTGGGCGGTATGGACGGGGGCGGCTCAAAGAACATGATACTGATTGAGTACATGAACGATGCCGTCATAATCGACTGCGGTAACGACCTGGGCGTCGATCTGCCGGGCATCAACTACGCCATTGCCGATACAACGTACCTAGAACAAATCCGCTACAAGCTGCGCGCGTATATCATTACCCACGGACATCTGGACCATATCGGCGGCTTGCCGCATATTGTTCCAAAGTTTCCGGCGCCGATCTACGGCAGCAAATTTACCATCGGCCGCGTGGAAGAGATTTTCAACAACTTCGGCTTGCCGATGCCGGAAGGTTTTGAGCTGAAGACCGTCACCATGAACGAAGACACGCACGAGCGGCTGAAGGTCGGCGCGTTCTTTATAGAATTGGTGCGCGTGACGCACTCTATCCCCGGTAGCGCCAGCGTGGTGATAGATACGCCGGTCGGCCGCGTTATCAACAGCGGCGACTTCCGTTTTGATCCGAACCCGCTCGACCACGAGCGCACCGATATGGAGCGGCTCATCGAACTCGGCCGGGAAGGCGTGCTGGCGCTCTTAAGTGAAAGCACCACCACCGAGCGCCTCGGCCGCACCCCGTCGGAAAGCAGCATCGAGCAGAGCTTCATCGATATCATCGACCAAGCACCCGGGCGTATCTTCGTCGGTTTGTTTAGCACCAACATGAACCGCGTGCAAATGATCGTCAACGCTGCTGTGCATCATGGCCGCAAGGTTGCCATGGATGGCCGCAGCATGATCAGCACGCTGGAAATGGCGGTCCGCCACGGCTTCGTGCGTGTGCCGAAGGGGACGTTCGTGCCGATTGCCTCGGCCGCGAACATGAAGGATGAAGAGTTGGTGGTGGTATGCACCGGTTCGCAGGGCGAGCCCAGCTCGGCGCTCCAGCGCATGAGCACTGGCGAGCACAAGCATATCAAGCTAAAAGAGTCCGACACCGTCGTGTTGTCCAGTACCCCCATCCCATATACCGGCAACGACGCGTCGATCCGCAGCATGGTGGACGAGCTATTAAAGAAGGGCGTGCATGTGTTCCGTCACGAGACCCACACCCTGGATGGCATCGGCCCGCTGCACGTTTCCGGCCACAGCTCGCGCGACGAATACGCCGAGATGATCGACATGGTCAAGCCGAAGTTCTTCATCCCTATTTACGGTGATTATACTTCCAAGCTGTACCACGTCGAGCTAGCCATTGAACACGGTATCCCGCGCGCCAACACGATGAACGCCGATAACGGCCAGGTCATTGCGCTGACGCCGGACAAAATGGAGCTGGCCGGTGACGTGCCGCACGGCACCATCCTCGTCGACCAGACCGGCGCCATAGTCAGCAACGTGGTGGTGAAAGACCGCGTACTGCTCAGCGAAGAAGGCTTGGTGGCGGTGATACTTACTATAGACAAGAAATCCGGCAACCTGTTGACCAGCCCGGATATCATCAGCCGAGGCTTCATCTACATGCGCGATAACGAAGAGATCATGAACGGCTTACGTGTCGAGCTGAAGCGCGCCGTTCAGCAACGATTCAGGCGTATTGACCTGGACCGCTTTAAGGCCGAGTTGAAGGACCACGTGACGCACTATCTGTTTGACCGCACGCAGCGCAGCCCGATCATCATCCCCGTGGTTAATATCATCGGCAGCAAGGGCGAGGTAACCGTTGCGTCTAATGGCGAAACCACCAAAACCGGCGAGCAAATCGCCGCTGACCAGCAGCGCCGCTTCCAGGAAATGCGTGCCAGGCTGCTTACGCAGGACCCGCGTGTTGACTAAAAGCGCAACGATTACCGGTCAGACGGATAGCGCTGCAGATTTCCGTTGATCGCATCAAATGCGCCGGCCTGATTTTGACAAGTGATGTAAAATTTGCTATAGTTTGTTTTGTGACAGGTGTAAAACCTACACCGGCGCAGCCTAGATCACACAAAGTAACGAGGGTATAATCTTTTAGTAGTCATGGCAGCAAAACATAGAAAGTATTCACGAAAAAAATCAGCCCCGGAACCGCGCGAGCGCTCGCCCTTTTGGGCATTTGCTGGAGCGACGCTGCTGTGCCTGATAGCGCTCTTTTTCCTGCTGGGTGGGTTTGGCACCGGCGGTATATTGCCGGTCAAACTGTTTCATGCCGCCTACGCCGTCTTCGGCTGGGCGGCCTATCTTATGCCGCTGGCGCTTGTGTACTGGGGTGTAACGAAGTTCCGCGCGGAAGACCATCGCCTGTCGGTGGGCAAGTTTGCCGGCATGTTGTTTATCCTTCTGTTTTCGGCCGGGCTGCTGCACGTCGCGTTTGCCAGCCGGGATGCCGCTAATGCTTGGCAAGGCGGTCATGGCGGCGGCGTGGGCAGCGTCCTGGGCGGTATGATTTTAGCCGCACTCGACAAGCTGCCTGCCGCCGTACTGTTCTTTGTCCTTACCGTTCTGGCGGTATTCTTCGCGTTCGGTATTTCGCCGAAAGTTATCATTTCGCTGTTCGGGCTCTTCAAACGGGAACGGGACGAAGCAGGCGACCTGGCCGTACTGAAGGCGCGGGCGGAGAGCCACTTTACCCTAAACGAGGGTGTGCCCGTCGAGCATCATACGCCGGAGCGCGACCAGCCGCGGCTGAGCACGCTCAAGAATACGGCCCAAAAGCTGACGGCAGCAGAGAACCACGAGGCGCTCACCGCCGCAAGCGACCCGAACTGGCAATTCCCGGGCGTCGAGCTCCTGAACCAGAAACAGGACAAAGCCGACCCAGGTAACGTGAACGCAAACGCGCAGCTCATCCATGACACGTTCGCGAATTTCAACATCGACGTGGAGATGGAAGGGGCGAACGTCGGCCCGCGGGTAACACAGTTTACATTAAAGCCGCCAACCGGTGTAAAGCTAGCCAAGATGACCGCGCTGGAGAATAATTTGGCGCTCGACCTGGCAGCGCATTCCATCCGCATCGAAGCGCCGATTCCCGGCAAACGGGCCGTTGGCATCGAGATTCCGAATCTAAAGTCCGCGACGGTCCGACTGAGCTCCATCTTCCTGTCCCGCGAATGGCAGGGGCTGAATAGCCAGCTCGGCTTTGCCATCGGCAAGGACATTTCCGGCGTGCCGGTTGTTGCGGACCTCGGCAAAATGCCGCACCTGTTAGTTGCCGGGCAGACCGGCTCTGGTAAATCTGTCATGATCAATGCTATCCTAACCAGCCTGTTATACCGCAATTCGCCGTCCGACCTGAAGCTGATCCTAGTCGACCCGAAGCAGGTAGAGCTAAAACCCTACGACGAGATTCCGCATCTTTTGACGCCGGTTATCACCGAGCCGGAAAAATGTATCAGCGCATTGAAATGGGCGGTGGCCGAGATGGAGCGGCGCTACAAAGCGCTGGCAGAGATCGGAAAACGCAATATTACCGAATACAACGAAGTGAAAAAAGAAGAGGGCATGCCCTATATTGTCATTGTCATCGACGAGCTGGCAGACCTGATGATGATGGCGGCGCGCGATGTGGAAGCGTTGGTCGTACGAATCGCGCAGAAGGCGCGGGCCGTCGGTATCCACCTGGTGCTGGCTACGCAGCGGCCAAGCGTGGATGTCATCACCGGGCTCATCAAGGCCAACGTGCCGGCGCGGGTTGCCTTCACGACGGCCAGCCAGGTAGATTCCCGGACTATTATCGACCAGGTCGGTGCCGAGAAGCTGCTCGGCCAAGGCGATATGCTGCTGCTGACGGCCGACATGCCCAAGCCTCGCCGCGTGCAGGGCGCCTTCATCGGCGATGAAGAGACGGCAAAAGTCACCGATTTTCTGCGCATGCAGCGGCCGCCGCAATATAACGACGAAGTTGTGAGCATGCCGGTGGTGCTGAACGGCAAGGGCGGGGTGGTCGCTGATTACGGCGGCTCTGATGCAGACGACGACATGTTCAAGGATGCGGTCCGTTGCGTCATCGATGGCCGCAAGGCCAGTACGAGCCTGCTCCAGCGCCGTTTGCGTATTGGCTACGGCCGCGCCGCGCGCCTGATCGAAACTATGGAAGAACAAGGCATCGTCGGCCCCGCCGACGGCTCCCGTCCGCGCGAGGTGCTCATCAGCAGCATGGATTCGCTCTACGCCGGTGATGCGGATACACCAGGGGCAGATTCCGACGACTCTCCCCGCCCCAGCCAAGGTTTCTGATTTGGAAACGCCCTATCTATGGAATAATCGAGTGACTCCGTCCAGCTGCTTGACGAACAGGTAGGACGACAGTATAATTAGCGATTATCAACTCTGCTTGCATCCATCTAGTGAGTGCAGGCGTTAACCAAAGGAGAGACTCGTGCATCAATACGAAGTCGCGGTGTTATACCATCCGGATCTGGAAATCGATCTG
>JBGPNM010000004.1:0-40549 GCA_041487535.1 Candidatus Saccharimonadia bacterium | reverse complement strand
GCACTTATACTCATCTGTCAGCCAAGCACCTGAACTACTATGTGCAAGAACATATTTACAGGTACAACAATCGTCAATTTAAAGATGGCGAGCGGTTTATGCAGTGGTTCGGTGGCTGCGGGTGCCGATTGGCATATCGCAATCTTGTCAGCTGAACATTATAAAAACATTTGGCACTCTTGTGAACTGAGCGCTAGTTTACTACCATGAGCGTAACTGGAAGCGCGGAGGGCGCTGAAGCCTCTCTGTGCCGAAGGGCGCGTCATTAGCGACAGGCGTCAAATATTCATCCAATCGACCGGTTGATTATTGCAAGCCCTCTCTTATGACGAAATAAGCTGCATGTAATTACGTGCGCCACAGTGGTGGGCCGACAGCAAAAAAGAGCTCAAAAAAAGCTCTTTCCTGCCGACCGATTGATATTGCTCGTGCTTTAGCACAAGCGTCCCATTAATCATAGCCTCTGGATTATGCGTATGCAAGCGTGCGCCTGTGTACAAAACCAATCTAACTATAAGGAGCCACAAATGGCTACAAATACAACAGCTCAGCAACCAAAAGCACTAAGAGGCGAAGTAGTTAAACGCTACGATCAGGTGAAGACGCTCGCCGGCTTTATGGACGACGCCCATTTCCGTGCGTTCTCTCAAGAATACCTGCTATCACTCTCGGCACAGCAGCAGCGCGCGTTGCTAGGGCAGGCAGATAGGGCTCGGCAAGCAGTGAGCCAGCTTCCGCCCCATACCGACTTCGCCGCCGAGGCTAGGCCCCTTGAAGCAGCATCTTATGATTCCATCATTAAGGATAAGACGTTTCAAACTTACTTCGGACAAGTACCGCACCGATTCGCGTGGATTAAGCTAGAGAACCTGGTCGCCCTGCAGGTGTACGTAAGGTCTCAGAAAGAGAGTGTCCCCGCGACCGAACAGGAGCTAGTTGACTTTGCCCTCCCGAAAAGATGGGACGTTCCGGCGGAAATAAGCTTTATGCCGCCGCTTGGGCCAATCTATATTGTCTCGAGTAGTCCTCAGATGGTCGGATTAAATCTACAGATGGACGGCAAGAAGTCGCAGGTGATTATATCCCCGGCTCCTCATCTCAATCTGATCCAAGTGGTGCAGCTCTACGGACGCTACTACTTGAAGAATGGCTATCACAGAGTCGTGGGTGCGCTGGAGGCCGGCGTAAAAGAGCTGCCCGCGCTAGTCATAGATGCCGCCCAGCCTGCAGATGTTGAGTTGGCGAACTTAGGGCAAGCTGGGTTTGGGGTCGGCCATTCTATGTTGCTCGCACGTCCCCCGCTGGTGTCTGAGTTTAATGGCACCGGCATTGTCGAGATTTCAATGCTCGAAAAAAGATACGGCGCATCAGTCAGTTTACAGACCTTGCCCATCAACATCGGAGTTTGAGCGTATAGGCTATTCATTGTAGTAGTGTAGCATGTGGCGGAATGGGGCGCTGTGGTCGCGTATAATAGGTGGCATGACTGATGATGCCAAGCGGCCAAGCACCCCATTGGATAATTTCACCCGCGCCGTGAAGACGATAGTCGGCGTGCCCAAAAGCGCGGTTAGCAAAAAAGGTGATGCAGTAAACGAAAAGCTATCGAAGTATGGTGACATATATACATGTCCGGACTGCGGCGCTAAGAAGCTTGTCGTACGAGGTAGGAAACATAATCATAAGAGGGGATCGCTGTAAATTTTCAAGACGCGGGTGGAGCATCTACTTTCGTCATTTGGCCAGCAAGCTCGTAAGCTCTCAGTTCCTCGAGAAGACGGACGGCCTCATCTTCTCCAGTGTCACATATAAAATCGGAATCTCCCCCTCCCCAGAAGAAGTCAAACGGGCTTTCGGTATTTGAAGGTTCATGGGAGAAACAACCTATCATTCCGCTGCGCAGAAACACATCAATGCAATAGTCACGATCGGTTGCTTCTCGCTCACTATCCTCAATGATATGTTCGCTAATACGTACTCGTTCAATGGCATCCGCTAGTAGTGGCAACGTAACCTGAATGTTCCAAAAGCTCTCACGCAGCACCTCAGTGCTACCAGATGGTCGTTCATCGGAATGTGAGGTAACGTAGGCAATAAACTGTTCCGAGACAGTTTCGTGGTTATCTGCCAATTCTGCAGCAGGATGATTCATAACGAAATATTATACAATCTATGCTGCAAGAAACAATAGCTGTATCAAACTGATTAGCTAAGTATGTTAGTACCCATGCACCCGTTCTTGCAGCACATAGTCTTTTGTGGTAAAAATATTCAATATAAGTAGAGGCTAGAAGCTAATGTCCGAGAGACGCAACACAAATGACAAAGAGACTCAGTATCTTGGGCAATGGCTTGATGCAGGCTGTTTCGATTCACAGCACGAACAACACCTTAACGAACAGCGCACGCATAGGTGGTACCAGGAGACACAGAGAACACAAGGAAGGCAGGCAGCCGAACAGCTTTTGCAAAACAATGACCGCTGCAGGAGAGAATTCGCTACAGCTATAAAGCCAACGGCAGAGGGTATGATAGCGCTTGCAAGAAAGGGTGCAGTTACTGTTGTTGCATCCGACTCCAGGAGAGGTTTTCCACGCTCGTATGAGTTGGACAACCATCCGTCTGTCCTAGCGGTCTTTATGAACGAATGGGCCGAAGACTTACATAAGGCACCAGCAGGGTCGGACGTCTTCGGCCCGGGCGGGGCTTTAGGGTTAATGGCTGTCACCATTGAAATGGGCACGACACACGACGGCACGCCGAGTACCGAGCTAGGGGTTGTCGTCCGTGCTCGTCGAGTAGGGGTAGGGAGAGGTGGTATTGCAGGCGCATTCCTTGACAGCGATAGAGCCACGACTATAAGTGGCCATACTATAGTGACAATACAACCAGATGGCGGTGAGAGGCATAGCTACAACGAGCTACGCGTCCAAGATACCACGCAATTCCTCGGGTATACCCTGGGTCTCCAGGATACAGCGATAGAGCCACGAATCTCGTCAGGCAGCGGCGGAGAACTTGATGATATGCTGGGGTTCCCAGGAGCAGGTGACTACCTGGCGAAACATCTACCCTCACTCGGCACATACCTGGGAAGCCTTGCAGAGCAGTTATAATCTGAGAATTTTTCGAGCTGTCTAAAAGCAGTCGTATTTGGAACCGATGTTGAGAATACAAAAAGCTCCTTTTTCATATTGATGTAATAAATACACTGGTGACCCTAAAGGCATCGAACCCGTACTCGTCAAGTTTAAATACGTTAAGAACATTTTTCGCGGTTGGTATAATACATCAGAATGCATAACGATATTGCTATTTTCGCCGGAATTATCTCGGTGATGGCTGCTTTGCCTTATATTCTTGATACGATTAAGGGGAAGACACACCCGAATGTGGTCAGCTGGTTTACTTGGACGCTGATCAACGTTATTAATACGGCAGCTGCTTTCTCGAGCGGGGCGATCCAGACGGGCATCTTTACGGCAGCTGCCGGCATAGCAAGCAGGATCAATACTACTCGCAGGCTTAAGGTCGGGCTTAAAACACTACACCCGGTTCGATGTGATCTGCCAAGCGACGGCTTTATGCGGCATCGTCCTGTGGAAGGCGACAGATAACCCCGGCTTGGCGGTGCTGATAAACCTGGGGGTGGACTTTGCGGGATTGCTGCCGACTTACCGTCACGCTTTGCAGGCGCCGCATGCCGAAACCTGGCAGATGTTCGCCATCACTGCGTTCGCCGCTGCGCTGACGCTGGTATCTGTCCAACACTATACGTTTATCGCCTTGGCGCCGCCGGCGTATATCTGCGGCGCGAATGTCATTACGGTCAGCACAATTCTTTTCCTGCGCAGGAAAAGTAAGCTGGAAGAAGCAGCGCGGTTGCCAGAAGCCGCATAGGGCCTACTGCCCGTTGTGTTTCTCGAGCAGCTCGAGCTTGTGCTCGAGATACACGACGGTTGGCAGGTTGAGCAGGTGAAACTTTACGCCGTAATGGGGCAGTGCAAACCCTATTTCGGGGTTAATTCCGCGCTCGGCGGCCTTCAGCTCGAATTGTTTATCGGCGTACTTTTTTAAGAAACTGTCTTTGTCGTCGTAGAGTACCAGCTCGACATGCTCCAGCCCTTCGGCCGGAGCGGTTCCTGCTTTGGGCGCCGGTAGTTCAATAGCATCTATCCGCCAGGTATCGAAACGGACCGGCTCCCGAAGCCGGAAGACGGCGATAGGGCGGCCATTCACCTGGGTTTCGCCGAGCAGCGCCGCGGCGGCGGCAAGCTCGCGCTTTTTCTGCTCGTAGCGCTCCAGCGTAGGAACGCGGTAGGCCATATGATCCATCTGTACGAAATCGGCCAGGGCAAAGCCGGCGTCGGTTATCTCTTGGAGGATGTTACCTAAGAAGGCACGATAATCGCCGATACTATCCTGTAATTTGTCCATGCTTTTATCATAGCAGACGCGTAACGGAAGGTCGGGCTGCGGCCGGAGCTGCTACAATAGACGTAAGCGAACGTGGGCGGTCTATGCTTGTTCGCCTCGGCATTACAGAGGTTTATGTATAGAGATTTGCGTCATTTTCATCGCCGGCTTGCCATCAGGCGCCGCCAGCATGTGCGTCGGCTGCGGCTGATAGGCCGCCATCCGTTTATGGTGCCGGTGATCGCGCTGCTGCTGCCAACGTTGGTCGTGGGCGGTCTGCTCTGGTTGGTGCTGGGCCGGGGCGGGTCGCTCAAGGCGAACAGCACGGATATCGTCATCATCTCCTACGACCACCATGTCCAGACGGTGCCAAGCCACGAGGCGACCGTCGGTGCGCTGCTGGCCAAACTTAACATAACCGTGCATGACGGCGATGTGGTGGAACCCAGCACGGATACACCGATCAATCAGGACGACTTCCGTATCAACATCTATCGGGCGGCGCCGGTGAAGATTGTTGACGGCGCGCAGAACATTTTCGGCTACAGTGCCGCCACGACGCCGCGCAGCATTGCCAGGCAGACGGGCGTTGCTATATATCCGGAAGACGTTTTGGCAGCGCAGCCGGTCACGAACTTTTTGCAAGAGCGGGCGTTTGGGAACGTTATCGTCATTGACCGCTCACTACCGGTTGTGTTGAACGTGAACGGTTTTGCGGCTGCGACGCGTACGCGGGCCAAGACTGTCGGGGCGTTCCTGGCGGAAAAACGTATCGCTTTGGGAGAAACCGGCATTGTCCGTCCGGCGGCTGACGCGCCGGTCACCAGCAATCTGACAATACGTGTAGTGCGCGACGGTACCGGTATCCAGAGCCGGACAGAAGTTATACCAATGCAGACTCAGTACATAAATGACGCTTTGCTGGCATACGGTACCTTCGCCGTCCGCCAGGTGGGCAATCCCGGCCAGCAGGTACTGACGTACCGCGTAACGGTACAAAAGGGCAAAGTGGTAAGCAGCACGCGCATCCAAACAGTGGTTACGGTGCAGGCGGTAACGCAGATTGAAGCGCGCGGTACGAACTTATCGGGTATTAAGGGCGACATGGCCCGGGCAGGGATTTCGCCGGACGATTACCAGTATGCGGATTATATTATCAGCCACGAGTCGGGCTGGTGCCCGACGAAGGCCCAAGGTCAATGGGGCGGCTGCCCGGCCTATGCCGGCTACGTGCCGCCGTACGGCGGCTATGGGCTGTGCCAATCAACGCCCGGGTCCAAGATGGCAAGTGCGGGCGCCGACTGGGCTACCAATCCGATCACGCAGCTGCGGTGGTGCTCCGGCTACGCCCAGGCCCACTACGGCTCATGGGCGGCAGCGTACCAGCACTGGACAAATTTTCACTGGTGGTAAAGTAAGACAGTGGTACATCTACCTTTCGCAAAAAAATCACTTGGCCAACACTGGCTGACCGATCCCGGCAGTTTGCAGGCTATGTGCGATGCAGCGATTATTAGCCCTACGGACGCGATCCTCGAGATCGGGCCGGGCCTTGGGACACTTACGCAGCTGCTCGTGACGCAAGCCGGGCACGTGGTAGCGGTGGAGTTCGACGCGGCACTGGCGAACGATCTGCCCGCACGGGTTCCGGCTGCAAACCTTGAGGTGGTTCGGCAAGATATCCTGCGCTTTGACTTAACCACCTTGCCCCCGGGCCACAAAGTTGTTGCCAATATCCCTTACTACCTCACGAGCAATCTCATCCGCGTGTTATCTGAGTCGTCCAATCCGCCGGTGCGAGCGGTGCTGCTGGTGCAGAAAGAGGTGGCCGAACGGGTTGCGGCCAAGCCTGGCGATATGTCGATTCTTTCAGTCACCGCGCAGTTCTATTGGGATGTATCGCTTGGCTGTGAAGTGCCAGCAGCGCTATTTACGCCGCCGCCCAAAGTGGATTCGCAGATTCTCATCCTTACACGCCGCCAGCACTCGCTCTTTCCGGACGCGGATCCTAAAACGTTTTTCCGCATCGTCAAAGCCGGCTTCGCCCAGCGCCGCAAGACGCTGCTCAACAGCCTTAGCAGCGGGCTTCACCTCAGCCGCAACGAAACCGAACAACTTATGCGCAATGCGTTGGTCGATCCCGTTACTCGCGCACAAGCCTTATCGCTCGACGATTGGCATGCGCTCTACAAACAGTATGCAAGCTTCACTAAGCTGCGCTAGTCTTGGCCGTGCCCTATATGATGGCTTATGATGTATGGATGGATGATGCATTTGCAGTAGAAGAGGATATGCTGCTGGACACCGAGCGCGAAGCGGTCGGCCAGACCATGCAGGACCGCGAAGGTTTTACGGTCGCGCGCGCATATGACAGTACGCTCGTGGATGATAAGGGTAAGGAGTATATCGACTTTACAGCCGGATGGAATGTGGCTAACGTCGGCTGGAGCCGCCCGGAAGTAACCGCCGCAATTACCAATCAGCTCAAGAAGTTCCCATACGCACCCATGTGGTGCGCCACCGATGTAACAATCGGGCTGGCCCATAGATTACGTTCGCTTCTGCCGGCTAACCTCAACACCTTTTTCAAAGCGACCGGCGGCACCGAGGCGAACGAGCTCGCCATCAAAATTGCGCGGGCCCATACCGGAAAAAAGAAGATCTTTAGTTTTTATACCGAGTATCACGGTCAAACTATGGGTTCGATATCGCTCGGTACGCCGTCGGCGGCTGTACCGTTTGATCCTACCTTGCCCGGCTTTGTGAAGGTCTTCCCGCCGTATTTCTACCGCTCGCATCTGGCGGCCGGCCGCAGCGAGGCGGAATTTACGCAAGCCTGCCTGGACCAAATCCGTGCCACAATAGTTATGGAAGGAGACGCCGCCGCCTTCTTATGCGAGACAGTTCTTACATGTCCCGGTGTTATAGTTCCGCACCAGGATTTCTTCAAGGGACTACGGAAGATATGCGACGACTTCGGTATGTTACTGATTATTGACGAAGTCGGTACCGGCTTTGGCCGCACGGGTACCATGTTCGGCTTCGAGCAATACGGCATTACGCCGGATGTGATTACTATGGCAAAAGCTTTGTCCGGCGGCTTCGGTGCTATCGGCGCGGTCGCAACTTCGAAAGAGATTGCTCGCTCGATGCAAGGCAAAGGCGGGACGTCAACCTTCGGCTGGCATGCGCTCTCAGCCTGCGCGGCGAGCGTGGTTCTCGACATCCTCAAGCAGGAAGATCTTGTCGCTGCCGCAAACGAGAAGGGCGAGTACGCATTAGCCCGTCTCCGGAAAGAACTGGCCGACTGCCCGATCGTAGGTGATATACGCGGTATGGGCTTGGAGATTGGGATCGAGCTAGTCAAAGACAAAACAACGAAGGAACCAAACAAGGACGCCGTTTTGCGCGTAATCAGCGAAGGGTTGAAGCAAGGCCTCCACGAAACATGGTCAGGCAGAACGACAACCATTATGGTCATGCCGCCGCTCTCCATTCCTCAGGAACAACTCGAAAGAGGTCTCAGTTTGCTGATTTCTATCATCAAAGGTACGGTCGCGAAACCTGCGTAGTATGCGCGATACTTGACTTGTTAAGTATTGCCGCTACACTAGAGGGCTGGACGTTAATACGCTGTATATGCAAACTACCAACGCCATCGGCTATCTGTTGCAGCACGTTGCATCGATCCTGGCCAAACAGTCAGACCAAGTGCTGCAGGAGCAACTCGGCATCGGTTTTTCACAGTTCAAAATTTTGCGGACACTACAGACGAATGCGCAGGCCAAGCAGCGCGACATTGCTGAGCGCCTAGGCCAAACCGAAGCGAGCATCAGCCGCCAGGTGAAGCTGATGACGGAAGAAGGCTTATTACATAGCATCATCAGTCCGGAAAGCCACCGCGAGCATATCACCGTGGTGACACCAAAAGGCATTCGCCTGACTGACGCAGCAGTGAGCGTACTCAACAAGTACCACGCCCCGGCATTCGCGGCGCTAAGCCAAAAACAACTTGAGCAGTTCAAGGAAACGCTCGAGTCGCTGCACAAGCAGACTTGTCCGGGTGATCATCCCGACCCGGCTCGGCCGGTACAACCATAAACAGGAACAATAAATAGATGGATAAACTGCAGGGCAAACTAGAAGGCAGGGCGCTGCCCGTAGTGCTGCTGACAATATTCTTGGACGTGCTCGGCGTTGGTATTCTTATCCCGGTGCTGCCGCAGCTGGTGTATAAGATATTCGTGCCTGCAGGGTTCAGCTTCGACACCGGCCTGATTACGCTCGGCTGGCTGACTGCAGTGTATCCGCTCATGCAGTTCTTTGCCACACCCATTCTCGGCCAGCTCTCCGACCGTTACGGCCGCAAGCCGATTCTGGGCTTCAGCCTGTTCGGCACGGCGGTAGGGTATGTCATCTTCGCAATCGCGATTCTAACCAAGAATATCCCGCTGCTGTTTGTCGGCCGGGCGGTTGACGGCATTACGGGCGGTAACATCAGCGTGGCTCGTGCGGTTATCGCCGACGTCAGCGCGCCGGAACATAGGGCGCGCAACTTCGGTATCATCGGGGCGGCCTTTGGCATGGGCTTCGTTATGGGGCCGTACATCGGCGCCCGTCTGGCCGTGCCGGATGCGAGCATCTTCGGTTTGTTTCACACGCCCCATTGGTTCAACTCGGCTACGCCGTTTTGGTTCACGGCCATATTAAGCGTTATCAACACGTTGCTGATGCTGGCCATCCTGCCGGAAACCCACCGGCACATTCAGCGCGGGCTGAAGATCGCCTGGACGAAGTCGGTGCGCAACATCGCGCGGGCGGCGGCGTTGCCCGGACTGCGCACTGTTTTTGCTGCCGAGTTCTTTTTCTGGGGCGGGTTTACCTTCTTCATTACCTTTTTCCAGATTCTGCTGATCCAGAAACTGCATTTCAGCACGAACAATGTCGGGGATTTCTTTGCCTACATCGGGATCTGTATCGCCCTCTCGCAGGCGATCGTGTTGCCGTTCGTGGTCAAACGGTTTGCGCCGCACCAGATTTTGCGGGTCAGCCTGTTCGGCAACGGCATAGCGCTCTTTCTGCAGCTGCTGCCGCATAATACTACCCAGTTGCTCTTGGTGGCGCCGGCGATCGCGTTGTTTAACGGGCTTACTATGGCGAATTCCTCGGCGCTGGTCAGCTTATCGGCCAACGGAAAAATGCAGGGCGAGGTGCTGGGTATCGAAGCCAGTGTGCAAGCCTTAGCCCAAGCCATTCCCGCAATATTAGCGGGTTATGTGGCAACCATGGGCGTCAATATGCCGGTCATCGTCGGCGGCGCGGCGGTGTGTCTGGGCGGCTTGATCTTTAATATCTTCTATCGCACGCCGAAGCGCGTAGCGCACGAAGAAGAACTGGCTATGGCCACGGCTCTGTAAGCATATCGGATCATGGTATAATAAAGCTGTCGCCGTGACGGCGGCAACTTTACGTTATGGGGCTGAATTTAAGCTCGACGTTGGACTTTATCGGTTAGATCAGCAGGTCGCTTGCCAGCGTGAGACCCTAGGTCTCGAATAGGCAAACCTGAATAGATGCAAAATCTACTCATCAGCGGCTTGTCGACGAAGTAGCGGGTTTGTTCACAAATTCGTTTGCTCCTAAGCAAGCTGCGCTAGCTGTAGCCTAGTTGCTCAGCAACACCAGAGACGACACCAGATAGTCTCGTAAGTGTTTCATATCATCTGATTGCTCAGATAGAGCTATCCAAACTATCTGTTAAGACCAGGATTGCCCGCACGGAATGTTTGGTTGCTTCGATACCCGCGCGTTAAGACTCTAAAACAACCTATGCCTGTAGACGACTGACCACGATAAACCTTCGGACGCGGAGGGCAGTGCTCCGCCAGCTCCACCATTTCCTTGTTAGATTTATTCTTGTATTGTGCCATTTCGGTATCTGCTGTAGTACACTTGATAAGTGAAAACTGACGTACCATCAGCCGTTACTAAATTGCTCGAAGAGCTGGAATTCTTATTCGAAAAATATTCTGACGAGCATCGGGCTACGACCCAACCGTATGTGTTGCGGAAGGTCAGAAATAACGTCCAGGGTTACAAATATCACCCGGAAGATATATTAGTACGAGAAACGTTGATGGAACACGTCGGCTCAACTCCGATTGTAGCCACGGCCTTTTATCCCCATATTGATAGCGCGGATGTTGACTTGGGCAAAGCGCTTACTATGTTGGCGATACATGACATTGGTGAGCTCATCCACGGCGACACAATGACATTTATCAAAAAGGAGAGCGCGAAAGATCCGGAGCATGAGGCAGCGCTGTCACTGTTAAATAGTTTGTATCACGGCCTTTACAATGATGTCGAGTCGCAAACTAGCATGACAGCAAAATTTGCGAAGGCAATCGACAAAATTACGCCCGATATCATCGATTACCTTACGCCCGCCGATATTACCATATGGCGCTATAGGTATTTCGTTGGTATTGGACAGGATGAAATTGTCGGGTTGATAGAGAAGAAAAAACGACCCTACATGCTTTGGAGCCCGTTCATGACGGAGTTCCATAAGCTACTCCTTGATCGTCCGAAGCAAAACTCAAATTCTAATGATCGAATCTATTGTGTAACGACAACTGTGCCGGTCATGCTGGGATGGATGGCGCAGTGGTACTGGTAGGTGCCTGCTGTCTTGAAGGTGAAGCTGTAGGTGGAGCCGGGATTGACGTCGCCGCTGGCTGGGCCGCCGCTCTTGCCGTCGTTTTCGGTGACAGTGTGGGCGGCACTGTCGTTATTGGTCCAGGTTACGGTCGTACCTGCCTTAACCGTTATGCTGGCAGGGCTGAACGCGAAGTTCTGGATGGTGACTTTGTTGGTTGTCTGCGGGTTTGTGCTGCCCGTGCTTGCGTTACTATTATTGCTGCCGCTCGACATATCCGTGTTGTTCGTGCTTGACGTGCTAGATTGAGGATTGCTGGTTGTCTTGGCACTGCGCCCCTTCGTGACGACATACAAAGCGCCGGCAATTGCGACGACCACTACTACGACGATCAGAGCGATGCTGCTTGATTTTTTCATGTATCCTCCTCTAATTGTAAGATGCTTAAGATCCAGGACACGATGGCCCACATCAACTGTATCATAAGTGCTATGATAGTCAGAGTATGGCAGAGAGAAGCCGAGACGTAAAAGTTGCCTCGCTGTTGTTGCGGGTAGGGCTCGCGGCTGTCTTCTTATATGCGGGCATTGCTTCCTTGCGGTCTCCGCTGGAATGGGAAGGTTACTTGCCAGCGTTCCTGACGCATCTGTTTGCCCCGCTGCTTGTGATCAGGCTGATAGCGATTTACGAGCTTGTCCTGGCCGCGTGGTTGCTAATCGGCCGGTATACCCGCTTCGCGGCTGCCGCGGCTGCGGCAACACTTGCGGGCATACTCCTCGCTAACTTTAGTCAGCTGATGATTACCTTCCGGGATGTCGGGCTGCTCTGTGCCGCGCTGGCCCTTATTTTTGTGGATAAGAACGCCTCATAACGCCCGATGAAACAAGGCTCCAACCCGTCATCGTTCAGTGACAAATTGGAGTCTTGGCTGAGCGGCGGCGGGCCGAAAACGGTTGCGGGCCTGGAAGCGGTGTTTGCGGAAAAGAGTCTGGTACTTCTTATTGTGCTACTGATGGCGCTGCCGGCGTTGCCGTTGCCGACCGGCGGGATCACGCACGTCTTTGAAATAATTGCCACGCTGTTGGCGCTTGAGCTCATCGTAGGCGTCAAAAGCATCTGGTTGCCGCGGCGTTGGCGGCATGCCAACGTGTCTGGTCGCATCACGAAAGGTGCGATACCACAAGTGGTAAAGCTGGTTCGCCGCTACGAACGATGGTCAACACCAAGAGGGAAACGGGTGTTTGCCTTTCCGCTAACGGATAGATTGGCCGGTCTGGTACTGCTTGTATTGGTAGCTGCGGCATTTCTGGCGCCTCCGTTTACGGGGCTGGACACGCTGCCGTCGCTTGGCGCGGTTATGGTCGGCCTGGCGCTGATCCTCGAAGATCTGGCGTTACTGATAGCAGGACTGGCCATCGGTATAGCGGGAGTCGGGCTGGTTGTGGCGCTCGGCGGCCTTACGCTCACGCTCGTTCACCGCTGGCTCTAACAAGCGCTTTCTTGGGGGTAAGCAATCTCACTGCATGACGGTGTACTGCCGCGTTACAGTGATGATGGTTCCTAGATGAGCACAGTCAGGAGGTGTATATGGCAACGACAAAGCAACGCGAAGCGGCGAGGCAAAACATTAAGAAAGCCCAAGCAACTTGGATAGGGATGAGCCACCGGCAACACGCGTTGGCGCAACCGGAGGGACGGGGCCGCGCCAGGCCAGGAACAGTCGGAGGGGGCGATTATTTCCGTGTTATCGTGCGACCTGAGGATGAATTCACAACCTTTCGCTTTCAGGATGTGGGCGAAAAGGGCCACTTGCAGCGTTTGAGCGGAAAACGCAGCAGCGGATCGTGGGCCACGCATGCCTGGCTGATAGCCAAGGGCGACGCGCACGCAGAAGGTGAGAAGTTGGTGCCCGACAGCGAAGACGCGCGGGAGTTACTCAAGACATTGCGGGGCGAGCCCAAGCACGAAAAAGGCGATATCTTTGTGGCTAAAGACCGCCGCAACGTGGCAGAGCGCGAAAAGCCCACTGCTGCCCAGCAGCGCGCCCGCAGCGCTAACATCAAGAAAGCTCAAGCTGCCCGCCGAAAGAAGTAAGCTAGAGTATCCGGCATGCCAAAGTACTGGTCGCGTGAAGTTACCGGCCATAGCAATGCGTTGGACCTGGAGCAAGGCGTATTTACTTGGGATGACCCGCGCCGGATAGCTTTGTCATTGCAGCGCTCGGCCGAAACGAGCATGCGCCGCAAAGGTACGGCGCGACAGTCCGCCGTCTCGATGCTCAACTTCTACATCAACCGTGCCGGCAAGAATTTGCCGCAGGAGCGTAAACTCGTCCTCGATCAAGCTAAAAAAGAGCTACGCAAGTTGTTCGACCAACGATAGTAACAGGGTTATTGGCTGGCGGATGCGTCTGAATATTTTGATTCTTAAGCTTAATATGATATACTTAGGATCAGTTTTATAGTTAATAGCGCTATAATAAGAGGCGCTTTTTTATTTATGAACCAAGATCCAGGAAAAATCCGCAACATTGCTATCATTGCTCACGTTGACCACGGCAAGACGACGCTCGTGGACGGCCTGCTTAAACAGTCCAAAACCTTCCGCGACAACCAGGCCGAGATGAGCCAGACGTTCATCATGGACAGTGGCGACCAGGAACGTGAACGCGGCATTACCATCACCGCCAAGGTGACTGCGGTGCAGCACGGCGACTACCGCATCAATATTATCGACACGCCGGGCCACGCCGACTTCAGCGGCGAGGTGGAACGGACAATCAACATGGCTGACGGCTGCCTGCTAGTCGTTGACGCCCAGGAAGGGCCCATGCCGCAAACTAAGTTTGTGCTGGGCAAGGCCCTGGCGGCGGGGCTGGAGCCGATTGTTATCATCAATAAAATCGACAAACAGAGTGCCCGAATTCGTGAGGCCGAAGATGAAGTGGCTGATCTGTTCTTGGAGCTAGCCGCCCACGAGTCGCAGCTGCACTACCCGGTATATTACGCCGTCGGCCGCAGCGGTAAGGCCTGGAAGGAAGTGCCGGCGGATATAGATGCGCCCGGCGATTTGTCAGTTGTATTCGACGCGATCATCGCCGAGATCCCTGCGCCGGAGGTCCGGCTCGATGAGCCGTTCCAGATGCTCGTGACGGCGCTGGCCTGGGATAACTTTAAGGGGAAGTATGCCATCGGCCGCATTTCGGCCGGACGCGTGAAGGCTGGCGACCAAGTGACGCTATGCAGAAAAACCGGCCAGATGGCGAAGGCGCGGGTAGAAGCCGTGTTTATGAGTTACGGCGTCAGCCGGTTTGAAGTAGCCGGCGGCATAGCCGGGGATATCGTGCAGCTGACGGGTGTTGCCGAGGCGCAAATTGGTGAAACGATTGCCGACGCGGTCAATCCGGTCGCTTTGCCGGTGATGGAAGTTGAGGCGCCGACGCTGAGGATTTATCTGGGTCCCAATACGAGTCCGTTTAAAGGTACTGAGGGTAAATTCACCACCTCGCGCCAGATCGGCGAACGCCTGAAGACGGAGTTGGAGACCAATGTGGGTCTGCGGGTGGAAGAGGATGGCATCGGATTTTTAGTCAGCGGCCGCGGCGAACTGCACCTGAGCGTGTTGATCGAGAGCATGCGCCGCGAAGGCTATGAGTTCGAAGTCGGCCGCCCGCAAGTAGTGACGCACGAAGAAAACGGCCAGACGGTCGAGCCGGTGGAGGAGCTGATCATAGAAGTGCCGGCCGGGCACGTCGGCACAGTGCAGATGGAGCTCGGCCAGCGCCGGGCAATCCTGAAAGAACAGTTCAGCTCCCCGTCCAAGGGTGTTACCAAACTTACCTACGTGTTACCAACCAGGGCGCTCCTGGGTTTACGCAATATCCTGATGACCCAGACCAAGGGCACCATTGTTATGAACTCACTGGTAACGGCTTACGAACCGCTCGGTTCGCCGCTGCAGCAACTGCGTAACGGCGTGCTGATCGCATTCGAAACCGGGGTGACTACACCCTATTCGCTGCAAACAGCCGAGGAGCGCGGTACCTGCTTTGTCGGTCCAGCCGAGAAAGTATATGCCGGCCAGATTATCGGCCTCAACACCCGTCAGGAAGATATGGAAATCAATGTCTGCAAGCCCAAACACCTTACCAACATGCGCAGCAAAGCGTCGGACGGCGTCGTGCAGCTGACGCCGCCGACCATCCTCAGCCTGGAACAGTGCATCGATTTTATTGAAAAGGACGAACTTTTAGAAGTTACGCCCTCGTCTTTGCGTCTTCGCAAGCGCGAGCTCGACCCTACCAAGCGCAAGCGGCAGAAGTAGCACTAGCGCTGCTGGATGCAGCGCCACGTCTGGTGCCAGTTCTGGAACTCGCGAACGGGATTGCCGGTAACACAGTGGACACTATCGTGGCCAAAAAGCACTGCCAAGATAAAAAGTCCGCTGCATAGCACAATCAGTAACGGCCATGAGTATTGGACTTCGAGCAGGGCTTTGCCCCAACGTGCGCTTGCTGTCCGAATCCGCTGCGCCTGGTAATATATCAGGCTGGAACTGGCTATAACGGTTGCGGCAAGCGGCAGCCACAGTACCCACAAAGCAAGTATCGGCATGGCCCATGGCCAACTTGTGTATAACGTCTGTCCGTTCATTATCTTATCGATAGCATTAGCGCCAATTGCCAAGAAGAAGGGTACGAGTAATGCGCCCGATAATACTGCATTGCGTTTAACATAGTGCGGTGTCTCGCGTGCCATAATACCTCCTGTATATTTTATTTGCTCTCTCGTCATCGTGACGGGAAAGTCGATGGCGATGCGCGTCCATACGGCAAGTCGCTGAGTGCGCTTGGGCGCATCGTCGAGCATATCGGCGAGCGTTTGCAGTGTCTGCTGCGCATAGGCTTTGCGGTAGACGGCGGGGTACAGCCGCAACAACCTAGCATAAAGCGGGAAGCGCCGTTCTAGGCCAGCCACTTCATTGCTCCAAAGCTGCCGCCAAGCGCCCTGCGCTCCTGGGCTAGCTTTACGGTATTTTCGTAGTAGCGCAGCTCTGCGCCGAGCTGGTCCCAGCCTTTTTTCGTCAGCCGGTAGTACCGCCGCCGCTCGCCGCCAGCAAACGGCATTTCCTCGATCAGATTTTCTTCGCGAAGCAGCTTCACGGTTCCGTACAGTGCACCCGGGCCAAGCTTAAGGCGTCCGCCGGTGTCGTGCTCTATCTGCTGCATCAGCTCATAGCCGTGACGCGGCCGAAGGCTCAACGCCAGCAGAATGCCGAAAGCAGTGCGGGATAACAGGCTAGATGATTCTATATTCATAAATATAATATATCGAATAACGAATATATCAGCAAGCGATATATTACGCATACAGTTCGATTCCGCCCGGCTCCAAGCTGCTTTTCAGCTACTGGTCGTATGTTCCTAGTGCCACCCTAAAGCGGGTGTAAGACAACAAGAAAAGGAGGGTATTGTATGCTGAGCACAAAAGACTGGATGGACACCGACGATGTACTGGGGTTCAAACAAATGAAAGGTAAATTCAGCCGGTCGCAAGCGCTCAGGGTCAAGTGCGAATTGCGGCGCCTGGCCTGGCGATAAATCCGTATTGTTCTGCATCATTAAAAGAGGGTGCCTGCTTCAAGCGGGTGCTTTCTATTTTTCTGCCGTAGTGCTTAAATTAAATGAATATAGTATGCATCAGGGTTGGTCGGCATAGCTACCCCTTCGGAATAAACCAGGAAGCACATGATTGACCTTTCCAAAGCAATAGAAATAATTCAACAGAACGCTCTATTGCGCGGGCAAGGGGACGTATCTGCCGGTGACGTCAAGGCGGCGCGCGAATATGTTGCTTCGTACTGGCAACGCGTTGAACGCTTCCATCCGCAGGACGATGACACGCTGCTGGGGCTGCCAAAGCCGTATATTATTCCGAGTTTTGACGAAGCCGCAAATTTCGACTACGACGAGCTGTACTACTGGGATAGTTATTTTATCGTGCAGGGCCTGCTCGATACTGCACACCAGGAGCTGGTGTGCGGCATCCTGGAAGATCTTATGAGTTTGTTCAAGCGGTTCAAGGTCATTCCTAATGCTTCGCGTGTCTATCTGACAGGGCGCTCCCAGCCGCCGCTGCTGACCAGCCTTATCTTTGATGTCTATGAAGCGTTCAAGTTAGACAAAGACTGGCTGAAGGGTGCCATGAGCATCGCGAAGCAGGAGTACGCGATTGTCTGGATGGGCACGAAGAAACCAGACGACCGCCGGGTGTACCAGGGGCTTTCGCGCTATTACGACGTCAACATGCTGAACGATCTTGCCGAGGCCGAAAGCGGCTGGGACATGACGCCGCGTTTTGACCGGCACGCGCTGCATTACCTGCCCGTCGACTTGAACGCGCTGTTATACAAGTACGAGACAGACTTTGCCCGGGGCGCGCGTATACTCGGCAACGAATCAGAGGCCGTGGAATGGGATAAGGCCGCCGGGGCGCGAAAAGACGTCATGAACGAGCTGATGTGGGACCGTATCCGCGGCTTGTACTACGACTTCAATTTCGTTAAGGAGCACCGCGGAAATACCAGCAGCCTGGCCGCGTATTACCCGATGTGGGCAGGTATGGTGGATGCTAACCAGGCGGCGGCGATGGTGCGGGCGCTGCGGCGGTTCGAGCACGCGGGCGGGTTGAGCACGACCGATGCTCTGCCGATGCGTCAGTACGTTGCCGGCACCATACCGACGCAATGGGCGTACCCCAACGGCTGGGCACCGCTGCAGTTCATCGTCATCAAGGGTTTGGAGCGTTACGGCTACCACGATGATGCCCGCCGTATAGCCATGAAGTGGCTGAGATGCAACCTCCGGTGGTTTAAAGCTCACGGTGTTTTTCTGGAGAAATATAATGTGGTCAACCCCGAAAAACCGCCTGTGAAGGGAGTGTACCCGACACAGACCGGTTTCGGCTGGACGAACGCCGTTTTTGAACGGTTATGCCGGGATTATATCGACAACCAACTCCATGGCCGCCCGTCCAAAAATGCACGACACGATGAGATAAGGCGGCTGGCTGAGGTTCCGGCCGGCCGCCGAAGCGCCGACCATGCGTACGACGAACGCATTGCCCAATCGAAAGCTAAAGACGCTACGGGAATCATGTTGGCCCGTACTGAAGGGGTATACTTTCCTGCCCGGCCAAAGCGGCTATGGTCGCACGCCCGCGATTTTATGAGGAAGCCGTTCGCCGCGGCTGCAAAGATCGGTTCGCCGCGCGCTTCCAACGCTGCGTATGTGCGGTGGCTCCGGCGCCAGTCTATGCTGGCTTCGGCCGATAAACTATCTAAAAAATACTCCGGGCAGGCCAGCATGTGGCGTAACCCGTACGGCCAGCCAAGGCCGTCAGCCGCGGTTAGAAAAGCCGGGGTTTGGTTTGTCTCGTATCCAAACTCGTACATTACACGAGCCGGACAATCCATCTTGGCAGCAATGGGCGACGATGTGCTCTGGCAACAATTTGAAACAATTGGCATCAGTGCCATCCACACCGGCCCTATGAAGTTGGCCGGAGGCCTGGATGGTTGGGATCCGACTCCGAGCGTGGATGGCCACTTTGACCGTATGAGCGTACAGATTGACCCAATATTTGGATCGGAGACAGAGTTTCGAAGTCTCTGCCAGGTAGCTAAGCGGCATGGCGGTGTTGTTATTGATGACATAGTGCCTGGACATACCGGCAAAGGTGCCGATTTCCGTCTAGCAGAGATGAAATACAAAGAATATCCAGGTATCTACCACATGGTGGACATTGACCCGAAAGACTGGTATTTATTGCCAGAGGTTCCCGAGGGTAAAGATTCGGTGAATATCAGCCCGGAAACAGAGCATATCCTGAAGAAGAACCATTATATCGTGGGTGAGCTGCACCGCGTGATGTTTTATGAAAAAGGCGTAAAAGAAACAAACTGGAGCGTGTCGCGACCGGTGCGGGGTGTTGACGGTATGGTACGCCGGTGGGTCTATTTCCACACTTTTTGGGATGGCCAGCCGAACATTAACTGGCTCGACCCATCCTTTGCAGGCATGCGACTCGTAATCGGCGATGCGCTGCATTCGCTCGGTGAGCTTGGTACCGGGGGGCTTCGCTTAGATGCCAACGGTTTTTTGGGTATTGAAAAAGTTGGCGAAGAAGAGCCGGCATGGGGTGAAGGCCACCCCCTGAGTTTGGCGGCCAACGCTATTATGGCCGGTATGGTGCGAAAGTTAGGCGGTTTTACGTATCAGGAGCTCAACCTTACCTTCGAAGACATAAAAGCTACGTCACAATTCGGCGCCGATCTCTCATACGATTGTGTAAACAGACCGGGATACGACCACGCCTTAGCCACAGGTGATACCGAATTTCTGCGGTTGTGCATGAGGAGTGCCCTCGACGTCGGTATTAATCCGGTGTCACTAGTGCATGCTCTGCAAAATCATGACGAATTAACCTATGAGCTCGTACACTTCTGGACGCTTCACAAAGATCAACAGTATCCATTTCGGGGCATGTTAGTACCTGGAGGTGAACTCCGGCTGATTATCCGTCAAGAGATGCGGGACAAGTTAACTGGACCGCAGGCACCGTATAACTTGCTTTTTACCGAGAACGGCATATCCAGTACGACCGTTAGCGTTATTGCAGCCATTCTAGGCATATCGGATCTGAGCGCCATTACGAACATAGAGGTCAAACAGATTGTGAACCTGCACTTGCTGATGGTTATGCACAATGCCTGGCAGCCGGGGGTTATAAGTATATCTGGTTGGGATCTGGTCGGGGCCTTACCGCTCGACCCGGCCAGCGTAAGCGACCTGATCGCTGAGGGTGATACGCGGTGGATTAACCGCGGCGCATATGATCTGCTGGGTGCGAACCAAACGGCCGAGTCCTCGGCCGCCGGTATGCCAAAGGCCCGGAGTCTGTACGGGTCCTTGCCGCAGCAGCTGGCAGATAGTACGTCATTCGCTTCTCGGCTTCGGCAAGTCTTGAAGGTCCGTAACGAAACCGGCATAGCTACTGCCAGCCAAATCGACATACCCGACGCACCGCACAAGAGTTTATGCGTCATGGTACATCGCCTGAGTGGTGACGACCTGCAGCTGACAGTCTTGAATTACGGGCCGGAGGATATTACAGAGCCGATAGGCTCTGAGCACTTGCCGGTAGGATGGGCTGTCATCGATGCGGATAGCGGGCAGAAAGTTGCAATCGTCGATATAGACCACACGTTTACGATCGCCCTGGGGCCGTACGGCGGACGATTTCTGATTGTACGGGCACCCTCGGCCGGCTGACTTCATAAAATATTCAAACTTTGCGTATCTCTATAGATAACAGACGGGCGATGGTATAATTGCCATGGAACAAAATTCTAAACCAAGGAGCGAAGCCGACTGTTTAGGATTTTGAGAGGAGAAGCGTAGCCCGTAGTCGAAGCTTTTGACGTCAGGCAAAACGAGACCTAGGCGTACGCTTGGACGAGGGTTCTTAGCTCAGTTGGCTAGAGCGCAGCATTCACATTGCTGAGGTCACAGGTTCGAGCCCTGTAGGACCCACCATAAGAAGCATATGAGCAAGCAAGACTGTCCATTCTGCAATCCAAAGCAGCGCGTCCTGAAAGAGAACGCGCATGCCATCACGATCCTCAGCAATCCCCGCAAGGTACCCGGGCATTTCCTGGTTGTCCCGAAACGGCATGTCGAGAAGCCGTGGGAACTGACTAGCGACGAACTCACGGGTATTTTTGAGCTTATTTTCTTTATCGAGCAGAAAATTATCGGCAAGCTTGGCGACGGTTGCGACATCAAGCAGAACTACCGGCCGTTCATGCCCGAAAGCCGGCTGAAAGTAGACCACGTGCATTTCCATGTCTACCCTCGCTCGCTCAACGACTACCTGTACAAGGTCAGCGAAATTTACGAAACCGACCTTTTCGCCGACCTCGACCCGCTGGAGCACGACGAAGTTGCCAAACTTCTGAAGTAATTTGATAGAATGATGTCTATGAAGCCTGCAAACATCTACCATGCCAGCACGATCCATCGCATGATGCCCTAGCGGGCTACCATATTTTTCTTTGCTTTTATTTTCTCCCCTTTGTTTAAACAGGTAGACTATAAGACTATGAATAAATTCTATGTGACGACCTCTATACCTTATGTCAACGGCGAACCGCACCTGGGGCACGCTATGGAGTTTGTGATGGCCGACGTGCTGGCGCGTTACGCACGCAAGCAAGGTAAGACGACGCTGTTCAGCACCGGCACCGATGAGCACGGCGGCAAGATAGCTGAAAAGGCCGCGGAGCTGAAGTTGACCCCGCAGGCACTATCCGACCAGATGAGCCAGCGATTTCGCGACCTGGTGGCCGCCCTGAACGTCAGCAGTGACCGCTTTATCCGCACTACCGACAAAGCTCACGAGCAACGTGCGCAGCTAATCTGGAAGGCGCTCGAAAAAGACATTTACAATGCTAAGTATATCGGCTGGTACTGTACGGGCGACGAGGCGTTCTTTACCGAAACTGAGGTCAAGGCTAATAACGGCATTTGCCCGAACCACAACCGTCCGTACGAGAAAATCGAGGAAGAAAACCATTTCTTCAAACTCAGCAAATATACAGACGCCATCCGTGAGGCTATCGAATCCGGTGCGTTCGTTATCTTGCCGGCGACAAGGCGCAATGAGATTTTGGCACTCTTGAAGGAAGGGTTGGAAGATATCAGCGTGTCGCGCCCGAAGGACAAGATAACCTGGGGTATCCCCGTGCCGGGCGACAGCACCCAGGTTATGTATGTATGGGTTGAGGCGCTCATGAACTACATCACCGTGTTGGGCTATCCGGAACATGACGACTTCAAGCAATATTGGCCGGCCGATGTACAAGTAGTGGGCAAGGATATCAGCCGCTTTCACGCAGCCATCTGGCCGGCGATGCTGCTTAGCTTAGGTTTGCCGCTGGCGAAGATGCTGTATGTGCATAGCTTCATCACCGTGGACGGCAAAAAAATGAGTAAGTCGCTCGGAAACTATGTGTCTCCCAATGACGTCATCGCTAAGTACGGTGCCGACCCGTTCCGTTATTATTTTTTGCGGCATATCCCGTCGTATGAAGACGGCGACTTTACGTGGGAAACGTTCGACGCGGCCTACAACAATGAACTTGCAAACGAGCTGGGCAACGCTGTCCAGCGCACGGCGGTGATGATCCAGAAATACCAGAACGGGCTGATCGGCGACATTCCGGCGCCGCAGCACGATACCGCCCGTTACCGGGCGGCCATCGAAGCCTGCCGCTTCGACCGTGCTCTGGACGAAGTGTGGCAACAGGTCCGCGGGCTCAATCAATACATTGACGAAGAAAAGCCGTGGGTGGTTGCCAAGACCGGCGACGCCGACCACCTGCGCGAAGTGTTGGCGTACCAGGCCGGCTGCCTGGTGGAGATTGCCGAGTTGCTGGAGCCGTTTATGCCCGACACCGCCGCCAAAATCCGTGGCGTGTTCGCCGAGGGCATCCTGCGCCCGCTGGCGGGTACGCTGTTCCCAAAGCAAGAAGAACCTTCCGCCGCCGAGAAGTAGGTATTTGCCACATGGAACTGTTCGACACCCACTGCCATGTCCAATCAATCGGCGGGCTGGTGGGCGAAGAGTCAACGCGCGCACTCTGGGCGAAAGCAAAAGAACAGGATCCCGACGTTGTGGTGCAACGTGCGCGGGATGCCGGCGTAACCCGTCTGGTGTGCGTGGGCTGCACGGTCGAAGACAGCAAGTCGGCCGTTGCTTTTGTAAGCGGCCGGGAACTATGCTGGGCTTCTATCGGCATCCACCCGCACGAAGCTTACCACTACACCGATGACGCCGCTGCCCGCCGGGAGCTTGCCGCCTTGGCAGGCAAGCCAAAGGTCGTGGCGGTGGGCGAGTGCGGCTTGGATTACTTTTACGAACACTCGCCGAAGAAGGCACAAGTATCATTACTGAGGCTGCAGATAGAGCTGGCGCTTGCACACAATCTGCCCATTATTTTCCATGTGCGCGAAGCGTTTGATGATTTTTGGCCGATTTTTGAATCATACCAGTCTGCAAGCCAACCGATCCGGGGTGTTTTGCACAGCTTTACCGATACTCAGGCGAATTTGGAGCGAGCGATTAAGCACAACCTGTACGTGGGTGTCAATGGCATCGCGACATTCACGAAGAACCCCATGCAGCAGGCACTGTACCGGACGTTGCCGCTGGAGCATCTGTTATTAGAGACAGACGCTCCCTTCTTGACTCCTATTCCCGAGCGTGGTAAGATATGTGAGCCATATCACATTCGGACGATTGCGGAGTTTCTCTCGCAGCAACGGCACGAATCCCTCCAGACCATAGCCGATGCCACGACAAGAAACGCCCGACAATTGTTCGGCACTTAGGAGAAGTGCTCATGTCACAATTTGAAGGTCCAAAATTCCCAAACCACAAACCACCTGAGATTGCGGTCGCTGCCGGTAGCAACTATGAGGACGTTATCGCAGCAGTCGGTTTTGTAGCACAGGTTTTAGGGCCGCAGCTTGGCTATCCTTATAATCCAACCACACCCTCTTCTTATAACTTCAATAACGCCCAAGAAGGATACTAGTTATGGTCGGTCTGTTCAGCCACGCTAAGGCCCGCAAACAAATGCAGCGGCGCGCTGACTTGCACCGGGCGTTGCTCCATTACCAGGCGCGGCTGGGGGGCGAGCTGTTCGGCCCCATTACTAAAGGCAACCGCCGTGAATTCTTCTGCCTTGACCGGCACACGTGGGTCTGGCATGAGGAGTGGACTGACGAGCACGGTAAACATCAGGTCATGACAACCCGTTACGATGTACGCCCGAACGGAGTTGTCAAATCGCAAGGCAACAGCGTCTACCAAGCCCTCAGCCACCAGGAAGCCCAGAATTTTTACACAGCCGTTCAAATGTACGGGCAGCAGGTGGGTGCCGAACTAAAACGCATCGCCCAGTTATAGCCGGTCTTACACGGTTGCCCGTTCCGCTATAGGTATGCTTCCTCAGAAGAAAACAGATAGAAAATCATGGGCGCTGCTTTAATTTTACCTATAACAGGGGGATGTGAATTAGCTCTTAGGTAGATCTGCCGAAGATAGTCTGGCTATGCAACTACTGGCGCTAGCGCCATGTGCTGCTTGGTCGCGTCTATGAGCCTTGTTAGCCCGATACCGCCACCGCTGCGGGGAAAGAAGTCTAGCGCGAGAAACTCCTTGAGCTCTTTCTCTACCCGGCTTTTGCCAAATAAGTCGAACAGCTTCTTCGCGTAGTTGCCGTTGCTAATAGTGTAGAAAGCCTTGGTCATATCATCCGCATTTGAGCTTCGCTCGGCGCTGCCGATTGTTTCGTTACCGTGAAGGATTACGTCGACCTTGTTGGCGTGTTTCGCGCCTTTCTTCTTCATGTTCCAGAATGGAGATGTATATGTTGGAAAATCTCGGCAAAATACTATCGGCCCGAAGTCATCTTTCATTCTGTTTTCATGTTTGTGGGTAAGCTCATCCGTTTCGTAAAACTCTTTCAGCTCATCATATTTTTTGTGATGAAACATTTTACGGCTTCCGAAGCCAAGGTGTTCAAGCAGCTCGGTCTCGAATTTGAGCAAATCCTCAATCGTCCCCTTCAGCTCAAATTCAAACATTGGAAATATTAGTTTGTGTCTGCCGGGAACGGGGTTCTTCTCGTTCCGGTAGCTCGTGCTCACACAAAAGACGCCGGGAAGTTCCGGCTTGGTGAGGAGCTCGTACTCCAGCCACATCTGGCCGGTTTGCGGTAAGGGCCAAACTTCTCCCATGTAGTCGTAGGAGGCGACTGTATCGGGATCTTCACAAGCGGCCAGTATGCTTAGTCTGTCCTGTGTACTTACTTCGCAGAATCCCTTTTTTAGGCAATAGCCGCGAAGCTTATTCACGACATCGCTAAAGGCTGCCGTATCTTCTACTCCCTTATAGTTGTTGACCATTTTTAACCGTTGCCTCCGTTTAATCTATCTGCATAAAAAAACAACCCCGAAGGGTTGTTTTTGACGAAATGGGTGCCGCCTTGCTTTTCATACTGCGAGATACCTATTCGTTTGCATCAAGCTATAGGCTAGCACAAGCGAAATGTAAAAACAACCGTAACCCGCCCCAGTGCTCGCTTTTCGCCCCGAACTGCGCTAAGCATGTAACGTCAGGTGGCTAAGGATGCATGTTCTTTCGTATACTAACCCCAGTTCGACATAAGAGCCTCCTTTCTGTCTGCTAGATAACAGGGCGTAAGCCCTGTTATCCTTTGTTTGTAAGAACAAAACAAACAAGAAAAAGAGGCTCATATATGGAACTGGTAGCTTTATTCTATCTGGTTGATGAATTCTGCAAAAGCTTTGAACCTGACTGGCGTGCTCAGATGCTGGTTTCGGGTGAGCGCCATCGCCGTAAGCCATCTACCATGAGCCTGGCGGAAGTGCTCACTGTCTTGATCTACTTCCACATGAGCAATCACCGGACTTTCAAGCATTACTACACGGACTACGTCCGTGTACATCTTCATTCGGATTTCCCTCGGCTCGTGAGCTATGGTCGGTTCGTAGAGCTAACCAGCGAAGCCTCGATACCGCTGCTGGCATTGCTCATGAGTCTGTTTGGTTCTCCAACGCACGCCAACTTTGTCGACTCTACCACATTGGATGTCTGCGACAACCGGCGAATCTGGAAGCATCGGGTCTTCAAAGGCATTGCCGCCAGAGGCAAGAGCAGCATGGGTTGGTTCTACGGGCTTAAATTGCATCTCATTGTGAACGAACGAGGCGAGATTATCTCGTTTCTCCTGACCCCGGGTAATGTACCGGATAACAACCAACCACTGATGCACCGACTGACCCGACGCCTGAATGGTACTCTGTTTGCAGATCGGGGGTACATCTCACATGAGCTGTTTCTGTCCTTACTCCGAAAAGGCACCCGCCTCATTACCGGTATCCGGCGGAACATGAAGAACTGCCTCATGCCGCTCTGGGACAAACTGATGCTCAGAAAACGCTCCATCATCGAGACCATCAATGACCAGCTCAAGAATACCCAGCAGATTGAACATACCAGGCATCGGAGTCCAACCAATTTCGTGAGCAATCTCTTGAGCGGGCTTATTGCCTACCAGCTGCAGCCAAAGAAGCCCGCAATTCATTACACAAGAACAGAGCAGCGGTTGCTGACGCAACCGCTGCTTACGGAAGTCTGACGGTTTCCGTTATGTCGAACTGGGGTTAGACTATGACTTATACGGTTGCATCAAGAAGCCTCAAACGGGAAGTGTTAACGGCTAGTATTTTTGGGTCGCTGGTCATTAACGTAAGCTTTTCACTGCGTGCTACTGACATAATGATGTTGTCAAACGGGTCCTTATTGCTCGGATTCAGGATCGAGTAATTTTTCAACGCACCAATATCAGCCGCAACGAGCTCAATCCCCATTTTAGGCAAGTCCTCGATAACCGAAACGTCATACGTTAATTTGCCGACGCTCGCCTTGATGGTCATTTCGAAAAATGAAAAATAGCTAATCGATACACCGTTCGATGTATCGGATAGAATCTGTAAAGCATTGGGGCCTAACCTCCGGTCCTTCTCGATAAGCCACACGAAGACCTGCGTATCTATCAGGATACTCACGTTCTACTTGCCAAACATCAGTTCGGCAATCTCACGGTCCGCTGCGTCTGTAAATGCGTCCTGGGAGGCCTTAACTTTTCCCTTAGCAATCTCAAACGAACGCTTGCGGTGCGTACCTGATTTCGCTTCGGGTATTTTTGTAAGCACGACTTCGGCTTCTCCGAAGCTGCCGATGTACACCTTCTCGCCGCGTTTGGCGGCGGCGATATATTTGCTTAAGTTGGTCTTGGCGTCGTGTATTGAAATTGCTTTCATAAATATATATTAGCTAAGTTAACTAAGTCCGTCAACTCCGTGGCTTTAGGCGGTCAAATATTAAATATTGTAAACATTGAAGGCTGTCTTCTGACAGATAGTCTTATTAAGATTTGCTTAGAAGCAAACTGTAGCATTGTATAACAGTAGCATCTTGTGACATTGCCCTCCCTGGTGTCAGCCGCGTCTCAAAAGATACTCGCTAGGCGCTATAGACATTAGTATTATAATAACGTTATAATACTTACCATGATCCAAAGTATTCAAAAAATTATTAAGATCGGCTCTAGCGGGGGTGTGACTATTCCCGCCAAGGAGCTCAAGCGCCAAAATATTGCATTTGGTGATGAAGTGGAAGTTATTATCCGGCCGCTTCGAAGCCAGCGCAGTGAAGACCAAAAAGTGCGCGACGCAGCTAAGAAAATCCTGGACGATTACAAACAAGACTTCCAAAACCTTGCTAGCCGATGAATGTTCTATCCCTAGAGCAATTGCTGGAAATCCACGCACTTGTCGTTGAAGAAACGGGCGGCAGTATGCAGCTGCTCGATCTTGGCCGCCTGGAGGCAGCAATTGCCACGCAATCGCAGAACGTATTTGGCGAAGAACTATTCCCTAGCATTGTTGCGAAAGCCGCGGCCATTATCCGAAGCATAATTGCCGACCATCCATTTGTCGATGGGAATAAGCGGACGGCGATGCTAGCTGGCCTTACTTTACTTGAGGTCAATAACGTACAATTTAAGGCAAGGCCGCGTGAAATTGAGGACTTTGCGGTGAGAATTGCCACCAGCAAACTAGACGTGCCTGAAATCTTAAAGTGGCTAGAGAACCACATTACCGCGTAATAACCTTGGGCTAACTGCAGCACCTACAGCCAAACAGTCTTCCAGAGCTACGCTATAATTTAGATATGCGCCTAAACTTGAGCCTCAACGTCACAAGAAAAGTAGCGGTTATATCGGTAGCTGCCGCAGTTGTGGCTGCCGCCGGTGCAATAGTACTTGTAAAACTAGACAGCAAAAGCCCTGTCCCGACGAGTATTGCGCGCCAGCTTAGCTACAAAACCATCTACCCTGCCAAGGTTAGTCAGATTGACCCGGCCAGCTACAACTACCAGGCAGATCAAAAAACGTTAAGTTTCACGGTTGCCGCGGACAACACGAAGGTTGCGTTTACCGAGCAAGCAGCGCCGGATTCGCTTGGTACGGACGGCCAGGCCTATTACCCCGCTCTGGGGCTGCACCCATACGCTCAGTTCAAGACAAAGCTCGGGCCGGTGGCCTTGGCCAAGTTCTGGCAGTCCGGCAGCTTAAAGCCAGTTGGGGAATCGGCCATTTTGGCGAGCGGCGGCACGTTTTTAATCGCCCATTCCGAAAAAAGTTTAACCAACGCCGAGTGGAAAAATTTGTTCGATTCATTAAAAATATCCAAGTGAATCTATTTTTTGAACAGGTGAGCAAAAAAGTGATATGCCTAGGCATTGTCGTCTGCTCTGGCCTTACGGTCTGCTGCACACCATTGGCATCCGCTGCACCCACCACCGCTGCGCAACAGATAATTTTTAACAGCTTCACCGGCATATACCATTTAAGTCGCGACAAAAAAGGCCTGAGCCTGCTCACTACCGAAGAAACAATCTTGGCAGACTTCCCTGCCAGCGGCTTTACCGGCATCAAACGCGTTTTGCCAGAAACTTATCAAGGCCACAGCGTAAACATAAAAGTATTGAACGTATCCGATGCCGCCGGCGACCCCCTCCCATTCAAAACCGCGGCCGACAGCAGCGGCGACCTCGTGGTCACCACCGGCGATCCATCTATAACGCTGCTGGGCTTCCAAACCATAAAACTAATGTATCAAACCACCGGTGTAATTAACTTAAGCCAAAAGGTTGACGAGTTTTTGCTGGATATAAACGGCAAGGGTTGGAGTCAGCCCTTCCCGAAGGTAGATGCAACGTTGTATGTGCCAACAAGCTTTAGAGCCAGCCTGACAGACGCCCCGGCGTGCTACTTCTCGCCGAATGACCAAAGCGGTGCCGCGTCGTGCAGCATTAGCACCCGAACGACCGACCAAGCTACCGTTATCACCAGCAGCGCAACCAACGTTGCTGCAAATCATTCTCTGGTGCTAAAGCTGCATTTTAAGCCGGCAACGTTCACCAATGCGCACACCTCTTCTATCCCGCTAATCATTGGTTTATTCGGCGCTATTTTCTTTGTCGTAACCACACTTGTGCTAATTTTGCCGAAATTTAATAGAACAATTAGCTCACCCTAGGTCTGGACATCCGCCTTTGCCACCTGCAAATCGCCGCGCACATATCCCGATTTGCCATTACGCGCACAGGTAACATTTACCGGCCACGTGCCCAGCGGAACCGACTTCCCGACCGACCAAGTCCAGCTGACGGTTCCATACTCATCTGCCGTTTTCTGGCTGAGGCCCGAATCCGTACTGGCAACATTTTTATACACTACCGAAATTTTGCACGATGCGCTTGCTAGTGTCCGCACCGTAACGGAAGCGTTATCACCAGGCGCAACCGGCGAGGTCAGCGTCTCTACCGATGCGCCTACCCGAGCGTTCGCTGCCGGGGTAACAGGTTTGGCGAAAGCAGGAATACTGTCGGAATTAGCTGCCGCCGCTGTCGGATGCAGCACCGTGTGTTGGTCCATGTACCAGGTATACGTAGCGCCTCCTCCCGCAATCAGCACCAGCAAAACGACCGCACTAATCAACCCGTTACGCAGCGACCTAGGCACACGCGACCTCGTCCGTCCTCTTTGATATCTTTGAAGCATTAGTACTATCTTACCACGATATAAGCATAAGAAATTGACGAGCCGTCAACAGTCGGCTACACTTTCGCCTAAGTGGGCTCACGGATAAATCTAAACAATAGGAGGGTTCGCACATGAGCGACAGCGTAGCGCTACCATTGCCCGCAGGCAGAATAACAAATAACTTCTGGTGGATTGTGGTCATAATCGCCATAGTTGCGGTTACTCTCATCGCACTTGTGTGTATCAGCCGTCACATGCAATTCGGCACCTATATTGTCGGTGGCCACGCATGGTACGGCACAAAAATTTATATTGGCTGCAAATAAACTTACAAACTAATGAAGAAACCGGCACCGGTCAGCAAAAGCATTGACGTTCAGCACGTTAGCATTGCGTATGGCGCAAACGTTGCGGTTGACGATGTTTCGCTTGCACTACTGCCCGGGTCGGTCCACGCACTAATAGGGCCAAACGGAAGCGGCAAAAGCAGCCTCATTAATGCCATCATAGGCATCAATCCTCCTAAGTCCGGTAGCATCAGCGTGGCGGGGATGTCCGTCTACGCCACGGGCGTCGATGCGGTGGCGGTTCGGCGGAACCTTGGGGTCATTCCAGATGAGGACGACCTTATAGAACTCCTGACAGGTAACGAATACGTGGCGCTGTCGAGCGTTTTATATGGAGTAACCAGTAAAGAAACACGTCAGCGCAGCGATGAGCTCGCCGATTTGTTCGGTATGAAACACGCGATGGATCAGGCCATAGGCTCGTATTCTCATGGCATGCGTAAGAAGCTGGCATGCATGGCAGCTATGATAGCCAAGCCGCCCATATACGTCATAGACGAACCGACCAACGGCCTTGATCCGGACATGGTGCTGCTCATCAAAGAAATCATAACATCGCTGAAAAAGAGCGGCGCCAGCGTGCTTATTGCCACCCATAACCTCAGCTTTGCACAAAGTATCGCTGACAGCGTCACTATGTTACGCGCTAAAGTTGTGGCCAGCGGGAGCGTAGCCGACATTCTCGAACAAGCGCGGACTAAAACCCTGGAAGACGCGTACCTTAAGCTAAGCGGCCATACAAAAAAGTATGCACAAATCGAATCATATATTCATCGTTAGTTCGATGCTGCTGATCCTGTGGCGCCGCAAACTAGCGCGAATATTCAGAGGAAAGCCGCACATGTATGCGCTTGGCTTGGTAGGGGTGGCACTTTTCGTATTTTTCAACTGGCAAGTACAGCAGATGGTGCATTCCTTAGACACGGTCAGCGACGGCCTCGGGCACAGCAAACTAATCGTGATGATCGCTGGCTTGGTATTCGGGGTAATCCTCGTATCCAGTTGGTTTGTGGCTAAACAGGTCATCAGCCCGCCGCCGCTCGCGCTTCAGGCATTGCCGCTCAAGGCAAGCAGTTGGCTAAACGCTCAACTGTACGTTTTGTTCGCCGCGCTGATGTTACTCAATACTGCCGTGGCCCTGCCGCTATTTGTGGCTCTGGGACGCCTGCTGGGCGGGCATATGGCACTTTGGCTGATTTTTGCCGAAACTGCGATGCTGTTGTATATACTTCTGGGCCTATGCATGTATTTGCTGACTGAAAAGTTGATCAGCATGCTTGCCCGTAAGACAGGTATTCGACCGCAAGCTTTGGCGGTTATCCATATCGCCGGCCAAGTGGCGATTATGTGTCTGGTAGGTTATAGCAGGCTGGTGGCAGACGGCAAACTTGGACAATTCGTTCCGGGCATCGAGGCACAGTATGTTATTGAAGGGTTGTTTGGAGCGAGACCCAACAGCTATGCGGTTGCGCTCGGCCTGCTCTGTCTGGGGATACTGCTGGCGTGGCTGCTGATACGAAAGACCGTCCGCAGCCTGCCTGTCGCTCAGGTAGCAAAGCAAGTCAACCGCCCGCTGACGAGCCTCTTGCCAGAGGCAAACAGCGCGATTACCGGACTAATCAGATCATCAATCCGTTCCATGCTGAGCGATAAAGATATTAGCCTGCCTAACGCCGTAGTGCTCGTTGTGCTGCTTGGCGCATCCCTGTTTATACGCCTTGGCGTACTGTCGCCCGCCTTGGCGCCTGTATTACACGGAGTATATGACGTGATCTTGGTTATGTTATTCGCCAGTTGGGGTTTATCAGTACGAGGACGGCTGGGCATGAGCCGGTCGACCATCTACCAGTTGCCGCTAACACCCGGCAGACTTATCGGCACGATTGCGGTGGCTAGCCTAGTAAGCATAGTTACAATTTATATCCTAGGTGACATACTAGTATATTTTGCACTTGGTGACCCATTAGCAGCCGGATTGTCGGCTATACTGCAGAGCGCCCTGCTGCTTATGTGCGTGGCGGCAGTCGCCCTAGCCACTGGCGTAATCAGTTACTCCGGCCAGAAAAGCCGGCTCAGTCAATTGCCGGTAGCGCTATTTTTTGCGGTGACAACTATTCTGCTGCTAACACTGTTGTCATGGCTGCAAGGAAGATACGGCTTCGTAGCGCTCGTCGCAGCCGCGGCCTGCAGTGTCGTTATTAGTATCGGCGTCGCCACGCGGTACGAGAGTGAGCACATCCTCGATGCATCGTAAGGCATTCGTGGCGACTGTCGTACTTTGCCTAGCAGCGCATGGATCATTAGCGAGCCTTGTAATTTTTCGTTACAGCCTGCCCCCCAACGCAGTGATCATAGTAGGCCTTAGCAGCGTACTTGCTTCCGCGGCATGGTTGAGCTGCGCGCACGAACTCGCGCACTTTGGTGTTGCGCAAGCGACTGGAGTCTCGGGGTTGACCATACACCTGCCGAAGTTTGCCGTATCTTATGATATTCCCGACGCGCCGTGGAAAAGTATGCTCATAAGCATAGCCGGCCCGGCAACCGGTGTTGTCTACGGAGTGTGGGGCCTATGGCTCAGCACTCACGCAAACCTCGGTTCGTATGCTGGCGGATGGCTAGCTATCATTTCGCTCATCAGTTGTGCACAACTACTGTTTATGTTACCATTTGGCGGTGACGGCTCTGTTTTCTGGCAAAGTATGTGGCAACAAATTCGGAGGAAACGTTGAAGCAAAATAAAGCAATGTCCTGGGCTGCGGCGATTTTTATCGTTGGGTTAAGCGCTGCCCTTTTGGGCCCGCTTATCTACGTTGTGGCCATTGGCAAGGTCGAAGCGCACGCGCATGTGGGCATATCTGCTCTGCAGATCTTTGATGTCGTGTCGCAGCCCTCGGGCAAATTCAATATTTCGTACGGGTTAGGGGCAATCGTCGTTCCGTCGGTTCTAAGTCTCGCCGTTTGGGCCATCCTGGCCATACTATTTCGGCAGCCGAGAGTAGCTAAGTAGCAGGATTTTGATATTACGTTGACCTCTCTTAAAATTACAACATGAGTTCGCTTAGTATTGGCATTGTTGGCCTGCCCAACGTCGGGAAATCGACGTTGTTTAATGCGCTCACGGGCAACCAGGTGCTGGCGGCGAATTATCCGTTTGCCACCATCGAGCCGAACACGGGCATCGTGCCGGTACCCGACCCGCGGCTGCACAAGCTGGCGGAGCTGTACAAATCGAATAAAATTGTGCCGGCGACAGTAACGTTTGTGGATATTGCCGGCCTAGTGGCGGGCGCATCCCAGGGCGAAGGCTTGGGCAACCAGTTTCTTAGCCACATCCGCACCACCAATGCAATTGTGCAGGTGGTGCGCGCCTTCGACGACCCGAATGTGGTGCACGTGGACGATCGTCATGATCCTAAGCACGACATTGAGATTATCAACACCGAGCTGGTGCTGGCCGACCTCCAGACAGTGGAGCGCCGGCTGCCCCGGCTGCAGAAAGAAGTAAAAGCAGACCCCAAGCTAAAGCCGTTCGCCGACCTGCTGGAGCGCGTGCGGGGCACGTTGAACACGGGGACGCCGCTGTTTGCGCAGCCAGGCTACTTGGACGCCGAGGCGAGGGCGTGGCTGCAGAAAGAACTGCAACTGCTTACCCTTAAGCCGATCTTGTACGTATTTAATGTTGACGAGGCCGGACTTGGCGACGCTGCTTTGAAGCAGCGTTTGTCTGCGATTGTCGCGCCGGCGCGGGCGCTGTTTATCTGCGCCAAGCTAGAAAGTGAGCTGCAGGATTTGGACGAGCCGGACGCTGCCGAACTGCTGGCCAGCTACGGCGTGGCGGAGTCCGGCCTGCTCCAGCTTATCCACGCTGCCTACGACACGTTGGGACTGCAAAGCTACCTCACCGCTGGCCAGCAAGAGATCCGCGCTTGGACCATCTCTAAGGGTGCAACCGCACCGCAAGCCGCCGGCGTTATTCATGGTGATTTTGAGCGCGGCTTTATCGCCGCGCAAGTTGTTGACTATAACGATCTTATGGCTGCGGGCTCAGAAGCAGCCGCGAAAGCTGCCGGCAAAGTCCGCACCGAGGGCAAAGACTACGTGATGCGCCCAGACGATGTCGTAGAATTCCGCTTCAACGTGAGCAAGTAGTTTGGCGGTTATAGGAAGAGCAGCCCAAGCAAGGCGGACTTTACTCCGGCGCCCGGCGCGATGATAAGCGAACGGTCAGTGAGCTTATATGCAGAACCGGAGTCGTTCCATCCTTAAGAATAAATGACACCGCGTGAAGCTATAGAAACCCGCTTGCGGGTGTCTCATTTGGGCTACATCGCCGAGCTTTGGAAACGACGGCGCTGGCTCATTAACGGCAGCCTGGTGTAGGCGCTGATAACAGGCAGCACCCGCTTCATGGCCGCGACGCCAACCTGACCCGGCGACAGTTGGCTTGCATCCCGATGGTCGGCAACACCCGCCATGCTCTTATGCGTTGCGAACGGCCAGGGAGTACCCGCCTGCCCGTGAATGGCAAGCTGCTGGTACTGATGCTGCTGCATGGCGAGGAAAAGTTGCAATTGTTGGTTAAGCTGCTCAAGGTGCGTTTTTTGCGCCTCCTGATGGCTCTGTTGCATTTTCTTCAGCTCGGACATACGGTACTGCGCAAAGCTTAGCAAACGACGCAGCCGAGCCTTGTTCCAACTAGTGAACGTAAGCGTTTTCATACCCGAACTAATCTTCACTTCAGCTCCGATAAACCGATGGCTGTAGTCGAACTCGTTTATCATGTCGAAGCGCACGTCTTCGACCGTCAGATAACTGAGCGGTTTTTTGTCTACCAGGACAAGGCGGTCTTTCGTTGCGACCAGAAGCGCAAAACCGGCTTCATAGAAGCCGTTCACGCACTCGTCAATCTCTTCGCCGGGCATCAGGATGCTGCACAATTCGCCAATCTCGGTTCTTCCCCAACTCCTACCGTTGAAGCGAATCCGCTTAAGTTGTTGGTCCAGATTGTTTTTGCTAATCATGGCGCCCTCCTTATCCCTCGCTGTATAGGTGCTAACTGTATAGTAATAGTACGGCCAGCGTACGCCGAAGGCCGTAAGAATGGCTACAGGTTTTTCACGACTTTCGTCACACACTTGCACGTATGTAACAGAGAAGTTATAGTGTAAAATATGCTAGCTACTACCCAACAGATCAAAGAGCTGGTGGACTTTTTTCAACATGACGGCCGTAAGGCGTCTTACAAAAAGGGTGATTACATTATTAGACCGGGCGAAACTCCACCCGGTGTTTTTTATATCGTGGAAGGGCTGGTAAAAGCCTACGACATCAGCCGCTACGACGAAGAAAACTTGCTTATTATCCGCAAAGAGCACGAGCTGTTCCCGCTCATCTGGGCAATCACCGGCCGCGAGCGGCAAGTCATCTACCAGGCACTCGCGCCCACGGTCACCCGCTGTGTCAGCCGAGCCGACTTTACCGAGTTTATGCACCGCGACCTAAATGCTATGGTGCCGCTCCTGGACATGACTCTGGAAATGTACCGGTTACACAGCGAGCGGATTATTAACCTGGAGTACCGCACCGTGCGCGAACGTATCATCTCCTTCCTCTTAACGATGTCGCAGCGTTTCGGAGAAATGACCAAAGAGGGACTGCTTATCGACGTACCGCTCCGACACCAAGACATCGCCAGCTCTATCAACTCCTCCCGCGAGACAACTAGCCGCGAGCTGGCAATCATGGAGCGCCGCGGCATGCTCGGCAAGTCGTCTTCCCGCTTCCTGCTGAAAGACCCAAAGGCTTTACGCGCCTATCTAACGCGTCAGCTGTAGACTAATAAGACCTCTTGCAAAATAAATCCATAGTCCATAACCTGCCATTTTTGCTCCAGACCGATCCAAGACCTTCGTACCGTAACTTTAGGTTACACTTTGTCGGTTTTAGCCAATCTGGAACAAAGATCATCATGTTCTGGGGCCATGGTTTATTTTGCAAGAGGTCTTTACTTCCAGTTGAGCGTAAGGCGCTCGATAATCTCAACGATTTTGTCGTGGGGCGGAATGTCGCGCTTGTCGTAGTAGTGGTCAGTAGAAATATAGTTCTCTACCACGCTCAGGCAATAGATCTCATCAGTAGCGATATGCAGGTGGTCAACTGCCAGAACGCTGGCGAGCGGTGTGGCAGCGATAACTTTTTTTACTGCAATCGGCTTTAAAAATGCCGCCGCCAGATCAATCGCAAAGCCGCTGCTCAGACCATCCGTTACCAAGATAATATTGCGTCCGGTCAGCAACCGCTTATCCACCGTGTTCCCTCTCCCAAGGAGGCGGTGTAAGTCGTGAAGTTTCGTGAGTTTTTCTTGCTCGATGTACTGGTAATACTCGCCAATCAGCTCGTCCAATTCGCCCGGCGAGTATACGGCATTGTAGGATACCGCGCCGTCTTGGCTAATACCGGCGATGGCTTCAAGTTCGCGCGGCAAGGTAATTTCTTCGGTCAGCAGAAGTGTCAACACGCAGTGCAGCGCCGCCGCAATCTGAGCACCAACGACTACTCCGCCGTCGCTGAGGGCAACCACCGCGCAGGTTTCGTAGCGGTACTTAGGCGCCAGCTGGCTGGCCAACATGCGCCCGGCCTGTGTCCGGCTTGCAAAGTACATATCTTATAGTTTAGCATTTCTCCTCCCGCTTACTGAACAGAAAATATGAGGCGGCGGCGGTAGCGCCGCTATGCGCCAACCGTTTTCGGCAAAGGTCTCAGCGTGTAGAAACGTTCACGGTTGCCTTTGGCTACAGGAATGAGCGAGTCGGCTTTGCCGGTTATCACGAAGCTGGCTTTTGCCCACGTTTCAAAATCCTGCAGGATATCCCGGCGCATCCGATCGTTCTTCACGACGCCTTTATGCTTAACGTTGCTCGCGCTCGCCTCAAACTGCGGCTTTACCATCACCATGATTTCCGTTTTTGGCGACGACAAGCGCGCGATGTGCGGCAAAATCTGGCGCAACGAAATGAACGAAACATCCGCAACCACGATGTCTATCTGCTGGATGGTAGAAAAATCCCGGATATCCGTTTTCTCGTGCAGCTCTATAGCCGGGTGACCAAGCAGGCTTGGGTGCAGCTGGTCCGTACCAACCTCCACCGCAATGACCTTGCGGGCGCCATGCTGCAAGGCATAGTCGGTGAACCCGCCGGTAGAACTGCCCACGTCAAGCACAACCTTACCCGCAAAATCCACGTGTAGCGCTTGGGCTACACTTGCCAGTTTCAGGCCTGCCCGGCTGACGTATTGTTCTGAACTGCTAAGACGGATATCGTCATGCTCGTCCACCAGCGTTCCGGCTTTGGTGATAACTTTTTTGCTGACTGCCACAAAGCCGAGCCGTACGTAATGTTCCGCCTGGCTGCGGCTTGGTGCCAACCCGCGCGCGACCAGCGCTTGATCGAGCCGCTGTTTCACAATGGCCTGCTTCCATTCAGCACAAACCGTTCCGCAATCTCACACACATTGCCTGCCAATAGGCGGACAAGATGAACGTCATAGAAGTTCTCTTTGCTCCCCTCGGTGCGCCATTGGTGAGGTGCGTCATGCCGCGTAATGTGCGCACGATATGCTGCCCCGGTCCAATGGGTATCGTATATCCTGACCATCATGCCCTGCAGCAAAGCCATTAGACTATGGTGCAAGCGGACAACGTCTGTCTGATCGCTTATAAGATTTACTGCGATTTCCTGATGCCCGCCAAATAACACCTGCTCACCCACGGTCACTGCAAATGCTTCAGTTGTTTGCATCACTGACGTAAGGCATGCTTTTAGCACCTCCTCGTCCGCGACCGTAAACCACGGCACCAGAGTAATATGCAACGGCCACTGGTTCCGTTTCCGCTCAAACCGGTAGCCTTCCGCCTGCTCCTCCAAGAAATGGACCAGGATGAGGCTTCCGGCCTGCATGATCCTAGCCTTTCACGCGTTCGCGGTAAGCAAGCGTCGTCGTATCTACCGATATGACATCGCCGGTTTTAATAAATGCCGGCACCGTGACGGTAATGCCCGTCTCAAGCGTCGCCTCCTTGGTAACCGCGGTGCTGGTGTCGCCCTTAACGACATTCTCGGCGTACGTAACGGTCAACGGCACGTTTTTCGGCAGCCCCACATTAATCGGCCGCCCCTCGAATAACTGCAAGGTTACGCCGTCGCCTTCCTTCATAAGCCCGGCACTATCACCAACCAAATCTGCCGGCACCTCAAACTGCTCAAACGTGTCCTCGTTCATAAAATAAAACGTGGTCGAGTCACGATAGAGGTACTGCACACCCTGGTTGGCGATATCCGCGCGCTCCAGCTGCTCGTTGCCTTTGAACGTTTTTTCTAGAACCTTGCCATCTAACAGGCTTTTAATACGTACGTTCACAATTGAGCCGCCGCGTCCCATCACCTTCTGTGAATAGTCCACCACGCGGTACGGCACGCCGTCTTGCTGAAAAAGCGCACCTTTTTTGAGATCGGTAATACTTAAAGCCATATCATGTTCTCCTTACTCTAGACGTTGCAGAAGGCTGTCGATCCAGGCCGAAAGTTGCACCACGTCGACAGTGGTAAATATACTGTACTCGCTGACCGCCAGAATGTTCCTGTGCAGTACTTCGAACCGTTCCCGGCTAGCGCGCCCATACTGGAGCTGTTCCCGGCGCGTCTCGGCATGCTCATAGTCGCGTACATCAAGACGAGCGTCGGCCGCTTGACGCTTCAGCGAAACGGCCAACTCGCGCGGCTTCGCCTCTAAGGCATATATGTCGGTACCCGACACGATAGCGGCGATTGTCCGTTCCACCTGCCGCGCCAACGAATATAGTGATCCCTGTTCCATCCATACCTATTGTACAAGAGCCGTTCAATGCAGACAGAACCGTAAACCCCTAGCGGTATTACCGCTAATTGCTGGCGACGAATGGCAGCAGCGCGATGTGCCTGGCACGCTTGATAGCGCGAGCCAGCTGGCGCTGCTCACTTTCACTCAGCCCCGTTTTTTTGCGTGTTTCGATTTGCCCGTAGACGTTCACGTAACGCTGCAAGGTCTTGAAATCCTTGTAGTCAAAATACGCAACGTCGGTTCTCGATTTAAAAATCTTTGCCATATGAAAAAATTATCCTTTCATTGCTGTTTAGGAAAAGAGCAGGACCGGTCCGCCTGCAAGGCGGAGGCGAACTTGCTTCGCTAGGTCCGATGAGAAAAACCCAGAGGGTTTGTCTCATTACCCTTAAAACGGGATGTCGTCCAAATTAATCGAGCCATCGACATCTTCAATGACCTCGTCCTGCCCCGATTTCGGCTTGGAGCTGGCAGACGGCGTAGAGCCGCTGCTGCTTCCGCCACCGTCACCGCGGCCGCCGACGAAGTTGAAGTCTTCGACGACCACTTCCACCTTCGAACGCTTCTGCCCGGACTCTTTGTCTTCCCAGCTGCGCTGGTCCAGGCGGCCGCTGACGAGCACCGCGCTGCCTTTATCCAGGTATTGCGCAATAATCTCGCCGGCCTTGCCCCAGGCTACACAGTCGATAAAGCTGACTGCTTCCTGCTGGCTGCCGTCTTGGCTGCGCCAGGTACGGTTAACCGCCAACCCGAAGCTGGTGACACTCTGGCCGTTCGGCGTCGTACGCGTCTCGGGCTTCCGTGTCAGGTTGCCCATCAGGATGACTTTGTTAAACCCTTTTGCCACTTTTACTCCCTCCTTGTCTGCTTGATTCTATGTTAGCCGGCTTACGCTTCGCTGTCTTTTTCTTCACTCGCCTCGCCGCGTTCCGCTGCCTTTTTGGCTTTATCTGCCTTGGCCGCCTCGGCCTTGGCAAAAGCCTTCAGATCGGGACGGGTAATGAGGAAGCGGATCACTTCGTCGGTGATATTGAGCGTGTTCTCCACCTTCTGTACGCCTTCCGACGGCAGCTCCACGGTGTAGAATACGTAGACGGCGTAGTCGTTCTTCGCAATCGGATACGCCAGCTTACGCTTGCCCCAGTTGTCGGTATTAACGATTTTGCCGCCGTTGTCGGTGAGTATTTTCTCTACCCGTTTGCTGGCTTTGCCCAGATCGATTTCCAGATCCGGATGGTATAACACCGCGACTTCGTATTGATGCACGAATTTCTCCTTTGGTTAACGCCTGCACTCACTCTATGGATGCAAGCAGAGTTGATAATTGCTAATTATACTGTCGCCTTACCTGTTAGTCAAGCAGCCGGACGGAGTTACTCAGTTCTTCCATGGATAGACACGTCTGCAAATCATGGTACGTTTAAAACCCGTAAGCTGAAGGATTTCTTAGCCCAGCCCAAGTAGAGGAACTACGTCACTGAATTCT
>JBGPNM010000003.1:0-43475 GCA_041487535.1 Candidatus Saccharimonadia bacterium | reverse complement strand
TCGGCATCGCCGACTTCGCGCGGCGGCACCATGTAGAGATTCTTATCGTCTGGTTCCTGGTTATTATAGCTGTGGTATTACATCACTTTTGGTACTATTACGGACAATATGTATAGTTTGCAGCCGTGCCAGCTATGAGACAACAAAGTAAGCGAAGCATTGTTACCGAGGCGATCGAGGCACCGGCCGAATTTCTTGAGCGTACTGTCGAGGTTAGCGAGCAGCTTGAGCACCGTCTGAAAGGCGATCAGGCGATTAAACGGGCAAAGGATTACTGGCGTATCCTCGGCCCGGGGCTTACAACCGGAGCATCCGACGACGACCCTTCCGGCATCGCCACCTACTCGCAAGCCGGCGCGAGTTACGGCTTCCGGCTGCTCTGGTTGGCCCCTTTCACATTCCCGCTCATGGCAATCGTGCAGGAAATGTGCGCCCGCATCGGCTTGATGACAGGCAGAGGCTTGGCAGGCAATATCAGGATACTGTTCTCGCGGCGGGTACTGTACATTTGCGCCATCCTGCTGTTTGCCGCCAATACGTTTAACATCGGGGCGGACCTTGGGGCCATGGCCCAAGGCGTCAAACTTATCTTTCCGGCGTGGAGTTTCTTGGGGCTGGTCATCGGGTTCAGCATTCTTATGCTAGGACTCCAGATATTTACGCCCTATGCCCGTTATGCCAAGTACCTCAAGTGGCTGGCCTTAGTGCTTTTCGCCTATATTGTTTCTGCCTTCGCTGCCCATCTAAACTGGCCGCCGATACTCCGTCAGGCCATCGTACCGCACCTGAGCTTTCAGAAAAGCCAGCTGCTGGTGGTATGCGCCATCCTTGGTACGACCATTTCGCCGTACCTGTTCTTTTGGCAAACTTCCCAAGAGGTAGAGGAACAGATCGCCCAAGGCAAAACCACGTTAGCTTTGCGGCGTGGCGCCACGAAGCATGAGATTGGCAACATGCGCAAAGATGTCTGGTCGGGCATGCTCCTGTCTAACATTGTGATGTTCTTTATCATAGCGACATGCGGCGCGCTGCTGTTCGGGCATGGCATCACCAATATCCAAACCTCCGCCCAGGCAGCCGAAGCGCTTCGGCCGTTTGCCGGCAATGCTACTTACTTCTTATTCGCCATCGGCGTAGTCGGTATGGGGATGCTCAGCATACCGGTGCTGGCCGCTTCTAGCTCGTATGCCATCGCCGAAAGCCTGCACAAGCAGGGATCCTTGGGCAAAAAGCTTAAGCAGGCATATGCCTTTTACGGCGTCATTATCATCTCCATGCTGGTGGGCTTGAGTATTAACTTCTTAGGCATTAACCCCATCAAGGCCCTGATCTGGTCGGCCGTCCTCAACGGATTAGTCTCGCCGGTAGTATTGGTTTTCATTGTGCTGATAGCCAGTAACCGCAAAGTTATGGGCGAATGGGTGAACGGACCGGCTGCCAGAATTTTCGGCTGGGCCACCGTCGTTCTTATGGCCGCCGCCGGCGTAGCCGCCATCGTATCGTTGTTCTGAATGCTTGCTGAGGTATACTACGCAAGAAAACATGCACACTATGTGGCCAGACGGATGTCTTAGGATAGCAATATTCGGAGTAACACGAGCATGACCAATGGAAGCCTCGTCTTTTTTTGGTCGATGGGTAAAATTGATCTGGTATTGGCAGCGAAGCCGACATCTTCCGGTGTAACGCCCGGTGAAAGTTGGAAACGACGTCGTAAGGTCCAACCAGGGTTATAGCACTATCTTCGTGGGTAAGTGCAGGAACTGCATAAAAGTTCCTTTTTGTTTTCACGATTGTTGATACTAGCTGACCCTGTAAACTTAAGGAGGACGTTGCTAGTTATGCGTTCCGTGGTTGCGGAGCAAGTTATTGCCTGGTATATATTATGGTGAATATTAATTCTAACAATGAGGGCATACGAATGGCACAAGAATCGGGATCGGTAGGAAGTGAAGCTGGTAACACACCTTCTGTGGGGCAACCGGAAACTATTGCATTTGCCGCCGGGACTGTACTCGACCACATAGGCATCAATAATACGGATCCGGAGTGCCCGATCGACGGAGACGGATTTGTATCAAGGAGGATGACTGGGAGAACTGGCGACATTGAGACTTACGATTGATTTTTGTTAAAGTTCCCAGCGTTATCTGAGCGACATTAGAGGCCAGCGTTTAGCGTCCTCGGAAAGGGCCCACTAGCTACATGAGTAGTATTAAGCCATCAGTGGCCCCCAAGATACTGATTGCTACCAGTTCTTTAGACGAACTTAACTGTGCTCCTGTGGCTGAGTTGCTACGAAATCGAGGATACGACGTTATTATCTATAGAGCTGATAAGGTTGCTGATGGAAGCGTTCCATTAGCAGTTAAGATTGGGCGTGAAGCGGGTTTGCATGTCAGTTACGATGGTTCTGAGTTACGCATGGACTCAATCGTCGCAGCGTGGTACCGAAGACCGGCAATGTTTGCTAGAGAACAGAACCAGGACAACAAAGTACGTCAGCTAGGCTTAGATAACGAGCGGAATATGATTCAGTATTCGCTGTGGAATGCCGTTCCAGAAAAGAGGTGGCTCAACCCTCCGCAACGTATCTCACACGCAGACCACAAACTGACGCAACTGGTGCTCGCAAGCGAACTTGGCTTCAATGTGCCGGAGACGGTAGTCACTAATAAGTGGGACTTTATACGTGACAACTTACCAGACAGAATAGTTTTTAAGACGTCTTACGGCTTCATGTATAGTCAGGACAAGCTTAAGGTATTTTATACCACCTTATTCGCGAACGACCCCGCGCACTTGCCGATCTCGTCTAATCCTTTTCCTGGATTTTGGCAGTCGAACCTCACAAAAGCTCGTGAGTGGCGGATAACTATAGTCGGTGATCAAACGTTTGACGCAGCGATCTACACTGACGAGGCAGCTAAGGATGATTGGCGGATACATCAGGACAAGCCAACAGTGCAATTTAAGCGCGAAACATTTCCGAATGATCAAAAGATACTTTGTTTTAAGTATCTCGAGAAGCTAGGGCTGAAATTCGGGGCTTTTGACTTTATAGAAAATCCTGATGGAATTGTCACATTCTTGGAGTGTAACGCCAACGGGCAGTATGGCTGGCTGGAACACGAGCTCGGCTATTCAATATCCAGCGCCATAGCAGACGAACTTATCAAGATATCACGGGAAAACTCGTGAATTAAATCTAAAGAAGATCCGATTTTGCTTGGCGTTCGTCTGGCGCACCGGGCTTCACTTTGACGCGTCCATTAGTTGTGCTTCGTTTTCGGAGAAGGTATCTAGCCCAACCCGTGCCCGACGCTCATCAACACGTTCGATGTCTTCAATCGGGTAAGGCGCAAAACCATTACCGACGTCATGAAACTGCGTGCCGTATATTTGCGATTTGCCTTCCATGATCAAAATTCGATCTTCAAGGAAGGCAACGTTGGACGGTGATACATCACCATCGCTTGCTTGCTTCATAAGCGCCAGACACTCCTTCATAAACTTTAGCTCTGCGGTCGCATGTTGGACGAGCAACCAGGCGCACTCAGAAACTTCTATTCCGACTTTCGAAATGGTGGGCCATCCGATTGCATTGACTATTTCTATAAGACGAGCGGTGTTACTGCGGTCAACAGCCTTAACCTTGCCCCACATGCTTGGGTCTTTCATGACTTTCGTCCGCATTTCCTGATCTGCTTTAGCCATTACTTTCAAGGCTGATTTGATAGAATGTAATGATCTAGCATGCATATAGTAAGAATACCAGTAGATGCAGATCATCAAATAGAGCTGACCGCCGCGATTCGGAGCAAATTGGTACGTAGCGCATGGCAGCCATTCGAATGACCTACGATTTAGCGAGTACGTGGGTCTGACGGTTGATTTCGGGAATATTGCTGAATAACCCACCGCGGGTCAGTATAGTTCCCGATCATATTCTGCAATGATTGGCGTGTTTCATTGACAGAACGAAGTATCTCACTTTGGTCGACGTCACTGAATCGTCCCGTTACTACCGTCTCGTATCGCTCCAAAAGTTTAAGGTTTGCGTATAGCACATCGAGTTCTTGCTGAAATACTCCAGGAGAAGTGCGCCGACCCTCAAATACTCTTCTTCCAATTTTAGGTATTAGAGCCGCAATCGCGCCAACCGTATTTCCGACTGCAACATATCCGCGAGTGATTTCCGACCCCAGAGATGCATAATCCAGTAGGGTAATGCCGCCCTCAGGACACCACATGGAATTAGCGCCTCCTATATCTGGTGTGATACCTCGCTTATTCATCGCAATAAAGGTTTCGACAAGATCAGATAACTGACCATTAGTAATGCGGCGAATTTCTTCAACGGTCAGGTCAGCGAGTACTTTTCCTGGTATCAGCTCAGCTACCGTAACCCCGTCTTGATACGATGTTGCTACGATCTGTTCAAGGTGCGGAATATCTTTACCCAAAATCCCAGCCGCCATGTAGTCGTGAATATCTTTAAAACGAGATTCGTCCTTTTCTGGCACCCGTACTGCGTAGGATCGGCTACCAACAGAGATGGCGTAGACGGCGGAAACGTTCCCACGAGCTAAAAATGCTGGGTGGCTATCCGAGTTTTCTAATAAGGCTAGCTCGTTCTTCAGAGTCGTAATAGCTGGTGCGAATGGTTCATACGATCTGAGCATTGCCGCGCGGCATGCTATCGGTTCGCAAGCAGCACCACCGATTGATCGCAAGAAGTCGACATACTCCTTCGCCGTTGTCGCGAGGCTAGGAATACCTTCGCTACATTCTACGGTATGTCCCTCGGCACCAGACATATACCCTAACTTTTGTGCAACCCCTAAGGCACTTTGCAAGCCGCACAAAATAAGATGGGCCTCGTCGTATTGTGGATTGCCCCAATTATCTTGTGGCGCCAAGTGATGTCTACGACGGATGTGCTCAATGGTATACACAGCCGCTTGTGCCTCTAGTAACCCAGCAGACTTAGCGATGGCCTCGGACATGTACTTTACGCTACCACGTAGGTAGTGCATGTCAAAGCGGTGCATCCAAAGTAAACACCTGTGCTGCATGAACTTTTCGATTGCAGAATACTGACTCGCTTTTTCCGCCAGTGTCGCAATTAACTCGAATTCCGTTAGGCAAACCCCTCTGTTAACCGTACCTGTTTTGCTCGTTATTCCATCTGCCCATCTGCCAAGGCCGACATACCAGCGGAATGCGCCATATGCGGCGTCATGCGCATGTGCGCAGTGGTGGGCATCCAGACAAAGAAGATACCGGAGCTAAACGACCGGGTGATGCTCTTCGGAGCAGGATTGTGGAGTCTACGTCTAAACATCAAGAAACGATTGGCAGTGAGCCAATGGCTTCAGGCCATGCAGCCTTCCGGCTAATACCCCCCACGGCTAAAGCCGTGGTGCTCTGTCTGCTACGCCAACTCGCACAAAACGGCTCATATTATTACGTAAACTGTGTTGTGTAAATTCTTGCACTATATGCAATATTTAATCGCAGGGCCTATTCGTTGCGCAGCGCGGCGATGGGGTCTTTGCGGGCGGCTTTGAGGGCAGGGACCGAGCCGAATATAACGCCGATGCCGACTGATACGGCACAAGTGATAACCACGACTTGCCACGTTATAACCGGCGTAAGGCTGGTGGCCAGCGCAATCGCCGCCGCAACCACAAACGACAGGGCAATGCCGATAAGCCCGCCGGTTAAGCTCAGCACCGTGGCTTCGGTCACGAACTGCATCAGGATCTGCCGGTCGGTTGCGCCGAGCGCCTTGCGGATGCCGACTTCTTGCATCCGTTCGGTAATAGACACCAGCATGACGTTCATAATGCCGACGCCGCCAACGAGCAGGGAAATAGCGGCCACGCCGCTGATAAGCACGGTGAGCAAATGCAAAATCTCGTCGGTCACCGCCAAAGTCTGGCCCTGCTTTAGGACAGTAAAATCATGCTGGCCGCCATGCGCCGTCACCAGATTATCGCGCAAGCGCCCCACAACCGTCTCGGTCTGGTCAACTGCGACGGGACGAGCCAGTATCTCGTACGTCGGCGAGTTGCCATTGGTGATGGCCTGCGCGGTAGCATATGGCAGAAAAACCACGTTATTGAAATCGGCATCAACCGACAACGGCGCTGTCTGAAAATCGTTAAGAACACCCACGACGATGAACTGATGGCCCAGAATTGTCAGTCCCTGCCCGAGCGGCACATGTTCATCGTATAACAATTCAGCGGCATGTGCGCCCAGCACAATTTTGTCTGAAGAAGCCGTATCGCCCAAAAAGAAAGCGCCATATGCCAGTCCCTGATGCAATATGGCCGGCAGCCCGGGATTCGTGCCCATCACGAGCATGTCGTACTTGTGTGACCGCTCGGGCGAAATAACACCGTCGCCGACCACGCTGAGCGGTACGGCACCGGCCACACCCGGTGTTTTGGTAACGGTATCTAGGTCTTTGCTGCTGAGCGTTCCGCCGGTGCTCATATTCAAGCCGGCTAGCACGTTGCTGGTCCCGAATACACCCGGCGACGGCCGCCCTGGTAGCTGGCCTGGACGGATGGTAATAAGATCCTTGCCTAAGTGCTCGGTTTGCGCACCCACCTGGTGCCTGATGCCCTCGCCGATGCCCACTACCAGAACCACCGACATGACGCCGACGATCACTCCCAACATGGTCAGCAAGCTCCGGGCTTTATTGCGGTGCAGGTTGCGCACCGCTGTACGCACATTACCTTTCATTGCCATACTGGCTACAGCCGCACCTTTCGCTTCCGCTTGCCGCTTTTCGCACCCGACTTTCTGAGCTTACGGGATGTCGGCTGGCTGATGTTGTCGGCCTGAGGGATGGCTTGCATCAGCGCCGAGACGCCCGCAATATCGTCTTCTACGGTGCGCCTGGGGATGAACATACTGCTGCGGGCAATGTCGGCTACCTGACCAATTGTCGTGCGTTCATCATGCAATATGCTGCCGTCGCGCATGTAAATAACACGGTTGGCGTAGCGCGTCAGCTCCGGGTTGTGCGTCACGAACAATACCGTGTTGCCCATTTTGTGGATCTCGCTCAGCAGCTCCATGACCAGACGCGAGCCATTGGTGTCCAAATTGCCCGTCGGTTCGTCGGCGATAATCAGCTTGGGGTTGTTTACGAGCGCCCGGGCGATGGCCGCACACTGGATCTGCCCGCCGCTCAACTGCAACGGCAGGAAATACTCTCGGCTACGCATGCCGACACGTTCCAAAATAGTGCTGGCCGTCTTCTGGCGTTTTGCTAGTGACACGCCTTTATACAATAGCGGCAACGCAACGTTTTCTAGTACGGTCATGCGTGGAATGAGATTGTAGGACTGGAAGATGAAGCCGAGGGTATCGCGGCGGATCTTAGCCGCTCTGTTCGCACTTAAACGTGCGACATGCCGGTCATGCAGCAGGTATTCGCCGTGGGTCGGCCGGTCAAGCAGGCCGATTACATGCATCAGCGTGCTCTTGCCGCAGCCGCTGGGCCCCATGATGGCCAAAAACTCACCGGCCTCGATATTCAGGGTGACATCGTCGAGCGCAAGGGTCGTGGCATCACCAAAACCATACAACTTGCTAACGTTTTTTAGCTCAATGATCGGCATTACAGTTAAGTGTAAGCTTTCAGTAACAGCAGGGGCAAGGCGGAAGCTTACACTTCTTACAATATTTTTTACAACACACCGACAAGGCGTGCCCGAACTAGCTTCTGCTGTATAATGAAACCAAAATTGCAAACCACCAGATATTCATCGGCTGTTTGCAGTTTTAATGGAAAAGAGCAGCCCGCGTTCGAATTTACTTCGAACCCGGCGCGATGAGAAAAACCCGAAGGGTTTGTCTCATTATTCTGGAGAGATGCAAGAGCGGTTTAATTGGCACGCCTGGAACGCGTGTATGGTCGCAAGACCATCCAGGGTTCGAATCCCTGTCTCTCCGCCATTCAAAGCACAAGCTGCAGTCGTTCGGATTATATTTTGTATTTCAGAAGCGGGTTCGGACAGGCTTATCACTAATTCCCAACCAACCATGGACACGAAAAAACGAAGCAAGGCATTGACTCACACGCCAATACATACGACAATGACTTTAATTCAATAACGCTAAAGTTTAAGGCAGCAACAATGAAGTCGCAAAGAATCAAAAAGCTCGTAAACCGAACACGGAAAAAGTTATTGTCAGTAGGATCACAAAAGAGGTTTAACGCTGCTGTCCTTCTAATTTTTGCATTGATAATCGGTGGTGGTGGCCTGTACATCCTCTTTAGCCACGCCGCGCCCACGCCCCCGACGATATACCTCAACCCCGCCAGCCAGACGCTCGGCCCCAATGGGACATTCAGCGTCCAAGTGCGCGAAAACAGCGGTACGACCGGTGTTAACGCCGTCCAGGCCAATTTCAGTTACCCCTCGACCTTGCTAACCTGCAGCAGCATTGACGTATCGGCGAGCGCCTTTACGGTCCAGGCCCAATCAACCTGCGGCAGCGGCCAGGTAACGCTGGCGCGAGGCGTCAGTGGCGGCAGCGCAGCGCTGACGGGCGATCAGTTAGTGGCAACCATCAACTTCACGGCCGGTCCCACCGGCGGTAGCGCAACTATGGCGTTCACGAGCGGTACCGCTTTGGTTAGCGCGACTACGAACCAGGACATTCTAGGATCCCTCGCGGCCACAGCTGGCGGCACGTACGTTATAGACGCTACGGCACCTACTGCCAGCATTACCGCGCCGGCCAACAACGCAGTAGTAGCGTTCGGCAGCAACGTTAGCATTGCCGCTACGGCAACGGACAGCCAGAGCTCTGTCACCAAGGTAGACATTTACATTGACGGCACCCTAAAAACCACCCTGACGACTTCGCCGTACAACTATACCTGGTCCGGCGCAACGATTGGCACGCATACCATCCAGGCAAAGGCAACCGATACCTTTAATAACGTCGGTTCCTCGTCGATCGTCAGTATTAGCGTAACTGACCAAACTGCGCCGACGACATCGATCACCGCCCCCGCTGCAAGTGCATTCGTCGGCGGCTCGACAGTGACGGTCAGCGGCACGGCCGCCGATAACGTCGGGGTGGCCAACGTACAGTTCAAGCTTGACGGCGTTAGCTTAGGCAGCCTGCTGACCACAAGCCCCTACTCGGTAACCTGGAATACTACGACAGCTACCAACGGCAGCCACAGCCTGACGGCCGTGGCCAAGGACGCTGCCGGCAACACGACGACCAGCGCCGCGGTCAGCGTCACGGTAGACAACGCGGCACCGACGGTCAGTATGACAGCGCCGGCCGCCGGAGCTACGATAACCGGAACGACAACGGTCAGCGCCACGGCCACCGACAATACCGGCGGCTCTGGCATAGCCAAGGTAGAGTTCTACATTGACAGCGTCCTAAAGTTTACCAGTACGACCTCGCCATACTCGTTCTCTTGGGACAGCACGACGGCGACATTTGGCTCCCACACACTTACAGCAAAGGCCTACGATAAGGTATCTCCCGCCAACACCGCGACCAGTGCCGGAGTATCCGTTAGCGTTAATAACGCCAAACCCGGCGACATAAACGGAGACGGCGTAGTTGACGTGCTAGACCTCTCGATACTGCTGACCAACTATGGCACTACCAGCGCAAGCAGTGATTTGAACCATGACGGTATCGTCAACATTTTTGACCTGAGCATCTTACTAACTAACTACGGTTTGTAGCCATGCTGGGTAAAACGATGAAGCACCATACAAAACTATTCCTTCAAACGGCAGCCGTTGCAGTCGCAGCGCTTATACCGGCACTAACTGGCACCGCGTATGCGGCCGCTGCAACGCTGTATCTGACGCCGAGCACTTCGAGTGTAGCCAAGGGCGACTCTGTTACCATATCAGTACGCGAGAACAGCGGCAGCGAGTCAGTCAATGCCGTCCAGGCCAACTTCAGCTACCCGGCAAGCCTGCTGCAATATGTCAGCACTAGCAATTCGTCAGCATTCAGCATTGTCGCCCAAACTTCCGCAGGCAGCGGCTCAGTTAAGCTGGCCCGCGGCGCTCTGCCGGCGGTCAGCGGCACGCAAGTCGTCGCCAGCGTCACGTTCAAGGCACTGGCCAGCAGCGGCACCGCCGCCCTCACATTTACAAAGGGTTCTTCGGTTGTCAGCGCCACCAGTAACACCAACATCATGACCAACGCGGCGGGGACCTCTGTTACGCTGAAGGCATCGGCTGGTTCGGACTCATCCAAACAGACTGCAGACACCACGCCACCGAGAATCATCGGGGTAGCGGTCAGCGGCCTAACCGTTTCGTCCGCAACCATCACCTGGTCGACGTCGGAGCCTGCCTCGTCCGAAGTTGATTACGGTTTAACCACGGCCTACAGCCTGTCGGCCAGCAGCAATACGTACGTCACCGCGCATAGCGTCGGGCTGCATACGTCACTGATCGTGCCCGGAACGACGTACTATTTCAGGGTCAAGAGTACTGATCGGGCCGGCAATAGTGCCGTCAGCTCGACCTATTCGTTCACAACGAAGGGCTCGACCCTGGTCGTGACGATATTGGACCAAAAGAATAACCGGCCCATACAAGGCGCAGTCGTCAGCCGTAACGGACAATCGGCTACGACAGACCGGACAGGGCAGGCATCATTAATAAATCTGCCCTACGGCAAGCTGACCGTGCGCGTAAGCTTTAGGGGTAGCGTAACCAACGAAACGGTCCGGCTAGTACAGCAACCGGGCAATGTATCTCAGAAAGTATCGTTTACGATAGCCACACCGGCGGCTGGATTACCTTGGCTAGCTATAACCGTTCTCCTGGCACTGGTCCTCGCCGCAGCCATTGTCGGCTTCGGACTGCGCAAAAGCGGCAAGAAACCTTGGGACACGCTACCCCCGACCAACGAGGTGACTGGTTCGCCTGACGATACTAGCTCCGTCCCACGGAATGATAGCGGCGACCCGAAGTAGACGCTTTTAAGTGTTAGGCTGTACAATAACGACATGCTAGCGTTCGAGTTGTTCATCTGGTGGTACGGCCAAGGCTGGGCGGCGACCGTCAAGAACATAAGAAAAATGCTTCTGGGCATATCCAACCTGTTTTCCGTACCTATACTTGCCCGGACGCTTTTTGCACCATGGAAGCGAATTATCTCGTATCCGGGCGCGGGTCTGGATGCCAAGCTGCGTGCTTTGAGCGACAACGTTGTCAGCCGCGCCATTGGCTTTGCGGTACGCGTACTGGTGTTGCTGACGGCGCTCATCATAGGAACGCTGGCTGTCGTTTTTGGCGTCCTTGCTTTTGTCCTCTGGCCATTGGTACCGCCAGGAGTCATATTGCTACTCATAAAAGGAGTCATCGGATGAATCCCATTGACGCAGTGGTTGACTTACAGAGCCTGCGGGCCCGCAAAGCGCGTATGTCCCGTCGGCTCGGGGCATCCAGCTGGAGCGTGGCGCTCTGGGTTGCTGCCATTCTGGCCGGTGCCGGCGTCATTGGCTACGCCACACCGTACCAACGGTTTTCGTTCTTGGCGTGGGCCATAGCCCTCGGCTGTTTTATGTTCGCCCTGTGGTTTCGCGGCGATCTGGCAGCATTACCCGCACGCAGTTCGTCGCTCGATGACCGTTTAAGCGGCGACGTCCTTGCCCGCCTCCAGACCAGCCATCCCCTCAGCCCTCAAGCTGTATGGCGTGACCTGAAAGGCCACTGGCAGCTCATATTCATTACGAACCATTTGCTACTGCCGCCGGACGCGGTCGAGCAGCAGCTGGCGCAAACGGAGAGCGACATGGCCATCGTCTGGCAAGAGGCCATCCGTCTGGCTGATGCGGCAGGCAACACTGCCATCGAACCGGGGCATGTCGCCGCGGCAGCGCTACGGACTTCGCCAAAAATACAGGCCATGCTGACGCAAACGCGGGCATCGACGGCTGATGTCGAGCAAGTTACGAACTGGCTGGAACGAACCCTGGCCGCCATCCGGGCGCCCAAACCATACTTCGGCGGCATCGGCCGCGACTGGGCAAACGGCTTTACGCCCAACCTCAACCAATACGGTGAAAATGTATCATTAAGCATTGAGCGCTACGGTGCGTACTTCAGCTGGCTGATGGAATCGCCGGGTGTGCAGGCCATAAAGAACGCCTTTTCTCAGGGCTCGGCCGGTATTGCCTTGATCGGCGATCCAGGCATCGGCAAAACCAGCCACGTCTCTGCGCTGGCGCAGCTGCTGCTGCAGGAAGACCACGACCCGCACCTGGAGCACCGGCAAATTATCAGCCTCAACCCGTCGCTCATCCTCTCCCGGGCCGGGCATCAGGGGGATTTGGAGCAGACTGTCATTATGCTGCTGGGGGAGACTATCCACGCTGGGCATATCATCCTATTCCTGGATGACGCGCAGTTGTTTTTTAAGAGCGGCGTTGGCTCTTTCGACATTACGCAGATTTTGCTGCCCGTTTTGCAGGGGCACTCTGTGCAGATGGTGCTGGCTATGACGCCCCACGACTACCAGCAGCTGAAAAGCAACAACGCGGCGTTTGCCGGCTTACTGACGCCCGTCGTCCTGAGCGAGCCGGATGAAGCCAATACCATGCGCGTATTAGAGGACACGGCCGGCAACTTAGAGGCGCATCACAAGGTACTAATCACCTACGAAGCCCTGCGCGAGGCCTACCGTTTGAGCGCCCGTTACGACCAGGACACCGCCTACCCGGGCCGGGCCATCCGCCTGCTGGAGCAATCGCTGACGCATGCGCGGAGCAGCATTGTCACCGCCCGGTCCGTGCAGGACGCCATCGAGCAGACGCGCGGCGTCAAAGTCGCTTCGGCCGCACCCGCCGAGGCAGCCCAGCTGCTCAATCTGGAAGACACCATCCACCGCCGCATGATCAACCAGTCGCGAGCTGTTAGTGTGGTTGCCAATGCACTGCGGCGGGCGCGGGCAGGAGTTTCCAACCCGCGCCGTCCCATCGGCAGCTTCCTGTTTCTGGGGCCGACCGGCGTGGGCAAGACGGAGCTGGCGCGCTCCATCGCGGCTGTTTACTTCGGTGCTGAATCGAACATGATCCGTCTAGACATGAGCGAGTACCAGCAGGCCAGCGACGTCAACCGTCTGCTGTCAAACGGCGAGCAAGAGCAGACCAGCCTGATTATGGCGATCCGCAGGCAGCCGTTCAGCGTCGTCCTGCTTGACGAGATCGAGAAGGCGCACCCGAACATCCTGAACCTGCTGCTGCAGTTGCTCGACGAAGGTCAGCTGACCGACATGGCCGGCCGCTCGGCGTCATTCAAAGATGCTATCCTTATCGCCACCAGCAATGCCGGCGCCATGGAAATACGCGAGCGCGTCGAACGGGGTGAGGAACTCCCGAGCTTTGAGAAACAATTCATCGATCAGCTCATCTCCAGCAGCCAGTTCAAGCCGGAACTGCTCAACCGCTTTGACGAGATCGTACTCTTCCGCCCGCTCACACCCGCCGAACTGACACAGGTTGTGGCCCTGATGATGAATGAAGTTAACGCCACGCTCGCCAACCAGAACATTACCGTGGAGCTTACCGGCGCCGCGGCGCAGAAAATTGTCGCTGCTGGGTACGATCCACGCCTGGGGGCCCGGCCGATGCGCCGCGAGCTCCAGCGTGCCGTCGAGGACAGTCTTGCATCTCGTATACTAGGCGGCCAAACCCACCCAGGCGACCATGTCGTCCTGGATGCCGGCGACCTGGTAGGGCACGACAATGCACCCTAGGGATTAGCCTGACATGAACGCTTTACTTATTTTACCGCCCCAAAAGTACTTCACATAGTTCTGGCGTTACGCTGCAATCCTGGTACCGACCGAAGCGCCCTGAACGACGTGCAGCAGATTGTCCGGCTGCATGGCGTCGAACACGATAATCGGCATTTGGTGCTCCATAGCCAAACCCAGCGCCGCTTTGTCCATAACGGTGATCGCGCCGTTTTCGATGGCGGCCTGGAATGTCAGCTGCTCAAACCTCTGCGCGCCGTCAGATTGCCGCGGATCTGCATCGTACACACCGTCAACCTTGCTGGCCTTCAGCGACACCTCGCAGGACAGCTCCAGCGCAAAGCTGACGGCCGCCGTATCATGCGTAAAGTAAGGCCGCGCCATGCCGCCGGCGATAATCACCACCCGGCCTCGTTCCAAATGCTTCTCCGCCAGGCGAAAGGAATACGACTCCGCCAGCTGTTCGGCATAAACATTGCTCATGCAACGCGTCTGCACGCCTTCGCTTTCGAAGATGTCGGTCATACCCATGGCGTTGATAAGCCCGGACAGCATGCCCATCTGGTCGGCCGTCACGCGCTTAATACCATGCCCGGCAACTTCCGCGCCGCGTACCATATTGCCGCCACCGACCACAATTACCAGCTGGCAACCGGCCCGCACAACCTTGCTGCACTCCTTAGCCAGATAATGCGCCACTTCCGGGTCAATACCGAACCCGTGAGCACCAGCCAGCTGCTCGCCGGAAAGTTTTAGAAGCACACGCTTGTACATCACCCCTTAGGCTAGCATATTACTGCCCGATAGTGCTAGACTGGCGCTAGCAATGCTCAAAATTTATTCTTGGAACGTCAACGGCATCCGGGCAGTCACGAACAAGGGTTTGTTCCTGCCCTTTGTCAGTGCCGAGCAGCCGGACATCCTCTGCCTGCAGGAGACCAAGGCCAAGCAAGGGCAGGCTGTCATCGACTTGCCGGAGTATACGGAATTCTGGTGCTCAGCCGAAAAACCCGGTTACTCGGGCACCGCAATCTTCACTAAACCCGCGCCGCTGCGCGTAATCAACGGGCTGCCGCGCCATATTATCGACAAGTTCCAGGTACGCGGCGACACATACGGCGACCCGAACCTGGAGGGCAGGGTCATCGCCGCCGAGTACGACAAACTTTGGGTCGTTACCGTTTACACGCCCAACACCAAAGACGGTCTGGGACGGCTGGAGATGCGGCACAGACACTGGGACCCGGCCTTCCTGGCATACTGCAAAGAGTTGGAAACCGCTAAGCCGGTCGTCTTTTGCGGTGATCTGAACGTCGCCCATACCGAACTGGACCTGGCCAACCCCAAGGCCAACCGCGGCAAAAAGGGCTTTACTGCGGAGGAGCGCGAGGGCTTCCAGGCCTTCGTCGATGCCGGCTTTGTGGACACCCTGCGGTTATTCAAGGAAGGCAACGGCTATTACACCTGGTGGACCCACTTCGCCAACGCCCGCGTCCGCAACGTCGGCTGGCGTATCGACTATGTGCTGGTCTCCGGCGCATTGAAAGATAAAGTGGTCGCTGCCGACATCCACCCACAAATCATGGGTTCCGACCATTGCCCGGTATCTGTCACGCTTGACCTATGATTCGGGAATAAACCTCTATACTATTTTTTGATTTTCCTGAAAAATATCTTTACATACAAGCATATCGTGCTATAGTTATGCTAATGCAAACTTTTGCACAAGATTGGCGTAAGCGTTATTACTCGCGCGGACTAGCGGCCTATGCTCGTTGTGTAAATATTTGGTATCAACGCTAAAATTTATTTAACCAGAACTTTTTGGCCGCTAGAAAATCTAGCGGCTTTTTTAATGTACAGAAAGAAATTGTATGGCAATCGAAATTATCCAAGAATCAGAAGTTAGTTTAGCTTTTTTGCAGCTCGCTCACCAAGCGGGAGTTAGCGTTGTGCGCACCGCCCACGTCGGCAACCAGCGGCCCTACAACCTGGCAGTCGCCGAGGCTGGCCTGCCCATGCAGTTAGTCGACCACACCATCGTGGCCCAACAGCCTGGTGAGCCAGGAGATAATAACTACCTGCCCGGGTCGATCGTTACGGCCGAAGCGGTGACTCCGCTAGAGCTCGTCGGACCGCCAGGCCGCTTAACATCTAAGACCAGAGCGGCCGAGCCGGAAACAGGTCAAGCAGTCTACCTCGACCAGTTGCATATCACGAGTTTGCGGCAAGCGTTTCCAGCCAACCCTAGTATTAGGACGAACACCGAATACATCCGGAACGCTGAGGTGATCAGCGGCGAAGTCATAAAGATTGCTCTGGACACATTCCCCCAGCTCTTCACACGCGTTGTCCAGAGTGACGGGACAGTGAGCAAAGTACCGTACGGACACGCCGTCCGGTATTACCCCCACTACGGCATACTGCAGCTTAACGACGACCCGCGCACAGACCGCGGCATACTCGTGCCGAACGAAGTGGACATTGTGCTCGGTTTTGTCGTTGAAGCCCTAACCAAGGGCGGCGACACCCAGTACCACCTTTCCGGTCCTGACTTCTACCAGTACATCAAGGACCATAAGCTTCAGCAAACGCTTAACTTGCTATACGCTGAAGTGAGACGAGAGGCGAGCTTCGGCAGCAAACTGCCGGAGACGTTGAACGTAAGGGTTGTTCCTGCGGCCGAGGCGCGCTTTGCAAGCGCCCGCGGTAACGGCGATTCACTCCATAAAATTTTCGGTTTGCTTAGGGAAGAGAGCTCAATCCGCTATTCGCAAAGTGTTCACCACAAGTCACTGCAGCAGCTGGAACATGGTCCTAGCGCTGACGCCATCCAAGCCAAACTTCTCATCGAGTCGTTTATCGCCGAAAACCAGCGCGAACAAAATTACGTAGTTAAGCAGTTGGGTAGAGCGGCCCTGGAAGCGAGCGAGCTTTTCGTCGGACCGCGTGAGGCACCTTTTACCAGCCAGTACGATGTGCTAGCAAGCAACGGCCTAGACATGCCTCCGGAGAACCTGACGTTTTCTACACATCAACTTCACGTGATACACCACAGGCTGCAAGGGCTCCGAAAGAAAGCGATGCAATGAGCACTTTCACCATCGGCATCTTAGGCGGTATGGGGCCGCGGGCCACCGTCTACTTTGAGCAAAAACTGCTCGACAAGCTCGAGGGACCTGACCAGAGCCTGCCACGGATTGTCGTCGTGAATGACGGCACAATTCCTGACCGCACGGCATTTCTGTGCAGCGGCGGCAGCGATCCGCTGCCCACGCTGCGCCAAAACGTGCGGGCGTTAAGCCTGCTCGGAGCCAATATTGTGTGCATGCCGTGCAACACGGCACATGCCGACCGTATCCTCGGCCGCTTGCAGGCTGAGCTATCGCTGCCTATCGTCGACATGCCCTCGGCCGCCATACAGCAAGCTACCCTGCAAGGACACCGCCATATGCTGGTATTAGGAACGTCCGGAACGAAGGCAAGCGGCGTATATACCTGCCGCGCCAATGGGGCAACTATAATGTACCCGGCACTTCTCACCCAGGCGAAGGTGGACAAGCTCATCCTCGATACAAAAGCATGCGGTTACGTCGAGCGTAACCGTGACGCCTTGATGGCGATCGTCAACGATTCAGTCTGCGACGCAGTCATTCTGGCATGCACCGAACTCAGCATGCTCAATAAAGGATTAGCCACCTCAAAGCCGGTGGTGGACGCCCTGGAAGCGCTGGCAGACGAGTGCATCAAGCATGTGCCGGCAGCATGTGTTATAACTGAACAATGAAGGAGTGTACGCAAATGACACCAGATTCCTATACCATTCGCGAACAAATGCTCTCTGTTGGGGACGGTCACGAGCTATATGTCCACGAATGGGGCAACAAACAGGCTAATCATACGTTTCTGTTTCTCCACGGTGGACCGGGCAGCGGCTGCAACGATAGCCACAAGGCGCTGTTTGACGGAGAGCGCGACCATGTTATTTTCTTCGATCAGCGCGGCGCAGGCAAGAGCGTGCCCGGCGGTTCGTTCACAGCCAACACCACTAATCACCTTATCGGCGATATTGAACTTATCCTCGAAGCCTGCAAGGTACGTCAGGCCACGCTCGTCGGCGGATCATGGGGAGCTTGCCTGGCACTTGCATACGGCCTTGCGCACCCCGAACGGGTTACAGCTATGGTGCTGCGCGGCATATTTACCGGCTCCCAAACCGAAATTGACTACCTAGATAAAGGCACGTTTCGCCTGTTTTACCCCGAGGTCTGGGACGCGTTTCTGGCCCGCACGCCGAAAGCCCGCCGCGCCGACCCAACCGCGTACCACATATCCCGCGCAACTACCCAGGACACCGCTGCCGCCACCGACGGTGCGTACGCATACAGCGAGCTTGAAGGATCCATCATCTCGCTTGACGACCGCCACAAGCCTGCCGACCGTGCCACATTTAACCCGAACAACACCCGCATCGAAACGCATTACACCAAGAACGGCTGCTTTATGGAAGACCGATACATCTTAAAGAATGCACATAAGCTCCAGATGCCTGTATGGTTGGTGCAAGGACGATACGATATGGTCTGCCCGCCAGTAACCGCCTACGAGCTCCATCGCAGCCTTCCGAACAGTGAGCTTATCTTCACTGTGTCCGGCCATGCTGGCAGCGATCGCGGAAACTTCGACACCATGCGGTCCGTTATAAGAACGTTAGCCCGCTAACATATGGCTGAAGCTAGCTACTGGCACAGGCAAACGACGGACAAACCATTGTTTCCGGACCTGCTCTGGAGCCGGCCGGAGAACCGGCAGCAGGCGGGCAAACTGTTAATTATTGGCGGTAACGCCTATGAGTTCGCCGCGCCGGCAGATGCGTACAAGACTGCAGGCCAGGCAGGCATCGGCACGGCGCGCGTCCTCCTGCCAGATGCACTCAAAAAGACTGTCGGGAAAATATTCGAGGCGGGCGAATTTGCGCCGAGTACGCCAAGCGGCAGCTTCAGCCAAAAGGCGCTGGACGAGTTTCTGCTGCAAAGCGTCTGGGCGGATAGCGTCCTGGTTGCCGGGGATCTTGGCCGGAACTCCGAGACCGCCATACTACTCGAGAAGTTTATCGGCAGCTACGCCGGCCAGCTCATCCTCACCAAAGACGCGGCCGATTACGCCATCGCCTCGCCGCAGCCGCTGCTGCACCGGCCTGAAACTACTCTGGTAATCAGCCTGGCGCAGCTGCAAAAACTGGCGATGCGCGCCCGATTTCCCCGGGCTTTCACCTTCGGCATGGACCTGTTGCGCCTTGTGGATGCGCTGCACGAGTTCAGCTCGCTGCATGCCGTTAACGTTATCGTAAAACAGCTAGACACAATTTTGGTTGCCGTACAGGGCGAAGTAAGCAGCACGAAACTACAGGAGCCTATGGACATATGGCGCGTCACGGTCGCCGCGCAAAGCAGTGTCTGGTGGCTGCAAAATCCCAGCAAACCATTCGCCGCCCTCACGACGGGCGTCTACGAAGCAGTACTGTGAAATCAGGCTAAACTTTTCCGGGAGAGACTGGGCATACCGAGCCCAAGATAGGTTGGATATCGCTTTCGAGAAAGCACCGGCGCTCGGCGCGTATTATCGACCAGGAAAAGCGTTTAGAACTTTTGTATATAAGCCGTCAACGACTCCTCGCTGCGCCTCTCCCGAGGCGGCATAGTTGTCTAAACCTGGTGATGCGTTTACTTCCAAGACGCTATAATCAGCGTCAGCCGAGGTAATATCGTTACACGCTAGGTCTACGCCAACAAGCCGCAGATTAAAGTTCTCGGCGACACGCGCGGCGAGGCTTACCCAATTATCGTTAATAACATCAGACACGTCTTTAGACGTACCACCTGCCGAAAGGTTTGATATAGACGCCAGGGCAACCGGCTGCCCGGCGCCAGGTATAGTATCGGCGCCCAGCCCATGTTGCACCATGTAGCGTTGCACATGAGGATCGTTGATATCTAAGCGTGTATCTCGTCCTTCGGCTTCATACTGCCGTTGGAGATTCTCCAGCAGTTGCCGGATATTGCTTGATCCGTCACCGATCACCGCTAAGGGCAAACGGCGATAAGCGCTGATCAACTCGCCGTCCAAGCAAACGATACGATAGTCTGGCATGCGTACCGGCTCTTCCACTAAGGCAACTCGCACTCGTTTCTTTTCATAGATTTCAAATATCTCTTCCAGTTCTGCCCGGTTCCGTGGCACGTGAATATCAGCGCCCTTCGATCCGTCAACCGGTTTAACATACACCGGGTAGCCTAGTTCCTGGTCAATATAATCGGGAGTTTGAGCAACCGTTTTGATATTCGTGTTACCTCTCGCGGCTTGTGCCGGTCCAATTTTTTCATGCCACCATGGTAGCAAAAACTCCTCGCCTTTAGGGCAATTGACACCGATGGTTCGCAGCATAAACTTGGTATGTCCTTTATCCTTCGCCAGGTCGCACGCCGCAGCAGCGTTCAATCCCAGATCATTACCATAGGTGATACGATGAGCCCCGTCCATATATGTGAGTCGGGCGACATAACCATAATCCGGCTCGATATCGACGGCCACCACGTTTGTCAACGCGCCCTGTCCCATTAGCCGTAATATGCTCCTTGTGACATAGGGATAATAATCTTTCGATTCAGGAATGACAGGGGGATTTTCGGGCATAACTAATCAAACGTTATAAATCATTCACTTCACGATGTCAATATTCCGCAAGCGGCTTGCGCCATAGATCTTCTTGTATCTTCGGTAAGACGAGAACTGCGATAGCGGCCACACTACATTCGTGCCCGCATAAAAAGTAGCATTGAGAAGCAAGGCCTCACCCTGTACATCCCGGTCTCCAGTGTATACCGCTACATGCTTAACGGGGAACTCGTCCCAATTCACAAGCGTCCTACCTTCATATCTAGGCATAAATGCATCAGGCATAACGCTGGGATTCTCGATACCAAACCAGACCAAGTCACCGGCTCGCAAATCTTTCAGATCTTCGGTATGGTCAAACCTTTCTCTGTCCGCGTACAGTTCAGCGCACAGCAAGTCCGGTGGCAGCTCGTGGCCCGTCAACGCTTTTATTGCAAGATGTGCTAGCGCCACGCAATTCAGGCCGTATTTGCGTGCATCATCCTCAGTACGGACCGCGTCCGGATTCTGCGTATAACGATAGACAAATGCAGAATCGACGTAACGTTCAAGACACTTATCCATGGCTACTGCCTACGTGCGCCGTTGTGCCATGTCACAGCCTCTAAAAATGGCGCGAACAAATCGTCTTCCAGAGAGATATGCAACTGTTCTAACTCTTCACCGTTAGGATTGCGAGGCTGGAATTTCACAAAATCAGCGCCCGAAATAATCGCAAGCGGCGTCTGCTCGGCACCCTCTCCCATACATACCACCGCGGCGGCGGCTAGACCACCGCTGATGCTAGCTTGCGTCACCTGCATGGGCCGTTCAAATAAATCTGCTTGACCGATGTAACTATTAAGTGCCACAAAACCGCTATGTGCCAAACATATACCGGTCGTGCCTCGCCGTAAAGGCTGGCAGGTACTGTCGGTTATGATGACTCCCGCTTCACTAACAGAGAACCGCTTCAGTAAATACTCACGGACTTCATTACACGTTCTTTGCGCATCGCTGGGCCAGAGCACATAATAGCCGTCGGTATTTGACTCGTCGATTCCTGCCATCGGTATAAGCGTGTCGTTCTTGATAGTAAAGTGATGTCCATATTTGCTCAGTGTTGCGGGGAGGTACTTGTCAGATTCTCGCGCAATCAGTGCTTCTTTTTCAATGCTCCCTATATGCAACGCTGCCCCTTCGCAAAGCGAAACGATTTTGGAAGTAACAGCCAGGATATTTCGCTCATGAAATTCTGCAACATGACGGTCAAGTAAATCAAGTAAGCGGGCCGACCCCGCGGTGATTTTAGGTGTTTTTATGACTGTTATATTCATACACAATCTCCCTAGATTTAAGTTCAAGCAACAACTATGCGCCAGGGTGATCGTGCTAAATCATGATTTTAGTCTACACAAGTAGTCGCATTTTGAAAAGAAAGGTCAGTTTTCAAAACTTCAAACCAGGGAGCGAAGTCGACTGTTTAAAGTTTTCTAAGGAGGACTGGCGCGAGGCCACTAGTGCCAAGTTTGGAAACGCGTTTTGCCGCGATCCAACCTAGCGAAGCGATTGGCGAGCGTAAGGAGCAATCGACAGAAGCTGACAAACTTATTTGATTGTATCGTAAGCTGACGTCGCATTGCGACGTCGTGGTGCAGGTGAGTTGGACGAAATGGAACCGGATCCGGCGCGAACTGATAGCAATGTGGCAATTGGTTAATGATGCGTCTAAAGCGTCTCCGGTATTCGGATAAACGGTTGGTGTTGAACCTGAGCGTACTGTAGGCGACTATCATTGTCAGTAAGTTACTATTTCATGGCAGGAAGCGTCGTTCCGTTGTGCTTGTCAGGCCCATTTCTGAGTAAAAATGCCCCGTGGCAGAGACCACTGGCATTTAGCTGGCGGCAGAGCCGTGTTGTTCGCTGCATATGAAGAGAACCTGAGATTCTCCTCATACCCCTCTCCTTACCTGGCCCGCGGGGTAAGGGCTGGAATTTATAGTGATCAATTGCCTTGCTCAGGATTGGCCGGATCGGGTATGTCATTTACTTGTCAATATACTTGACAGACACCGTATTAATCCGTAATAATAGCCACTAATCTGTTTGACTGCGGTGGGAGAAACAAGAGGTGAGATGTCGCTCAGCGCATTGTTCACTCCTACTAAGTCACGCCTAGCTTCTTTGGGTGTAGCCGGCACTTTGTTTGCCAGCGCTTTATTCCCAACCGCCGCAGCTTTTGCTGCATCGTCAGCTGCCGCAGCTAATACGGCGGCCGGCACGGAAGTGCCCGCCCAGGACATTGCCAGCGCCCTGGACCATGCCCAAAGCAAGCTTGCTATTCCTCCGGCTGCCAATACTACGAGCGACAGCCGTGCCGCGCTTAAAGCAGCGGCCGGTGGCGCAACGGTAACGGCCCCCAATGACGCTAGCAATGGCGTTGAGCTTGGCGCGCCAAACAATGGTCCGGTATTGAACGTGCAGCTGCCGAACGCCCGGCAGGACGGAAACGCTGAGAAAGTTGGCAACGGCGTGGTAGCCTACGCCGGCGCCAACGGCTCCGCCAATGCCGTGCGAGCAACGGCCGACGGAGGCGTCCAGCTGCTGACTATCATTGACAGCCCGGATGCGCCGACTTCATACGATTACAAAATATCCGTGCCAAACGGCGGCACTATCGAGCTAACCAAAACTGGCGGGGCTTCCGTGCTGAACACCAAGGGAACCGTTATTGCTTCCGTCGCCGCGCCGTGGGCCACTGACGCCGCCGGTAAAACGATTACTACCTACTTTACGACGGATGGGCAGACGCTTACGCAACACATCGAGCATAACGTGTCGGGCGTGGTGTACCCGGTAACGGCAGACCCGTGGCTGAGCTGGGGATGGAACCTATATGTCAACTTCAACTGGTGGGAGACGCAAAACATTAAGCATTATCAGGAAGTCGGGTATTTTGGCTGGGGTTTGGCGGCTTATGTTTGCTCGAAAATACCGTACTGGCCGGCCGAGGTCGCCTGTACCGTAATAACACTTTACGAGGGGGCGCAATTAGCTTGGGCTGTACGCAACGCATCCGATACGAACAGCTGCTTGCAACTTGCCATCCCGTACTTTGTCCTGAGCAACCCATGGTTGAACTGGCCGGCAATGCACTGGGGCTGGGCAAGGTGCTAAACTGGAGTACATGCACATGAATAAAAACATAGCGGTTGATGTTGCCCAATTGGTATGGCTCGCAGCGTGCCTGGTCGCTAATCACCTATACCACTTAGCGAGCAGCCGGTCAGAGGCCGTAAGCGTTGCCTTCTTCGTGGTGATGGGCGGAGGTATCATTGCCATTGGTCAGTTGGCGCGCCGGAAACGCTGACGCGGGCGTTAGGGTGGTAACATTAAGACATGATTAAACTACAAGATATGCCGCCTTTGCAGCGGACGGTCATGGCGCTTGTGTTTGTTTCTATTATAGTCATCGGCGTAATCGGATTTCTCCAGCCGAGGGGGTCATCAGATAAGTGGAACATGTTCTTACTCTTCGGCCCTGGACTTTTGGTTGGCTATGCCTTAGGCGTATGGGTCGGCAGCAGCAAGAAACGATAGGTAGCCCGCGCTGGGAAGGCTATAGACGGCCATTACCGCAGTAGGCTAATGAACAAGCCCGAGGTACGACAGGCTTTAGAAGCTAAAGCGGACGGCACGACATATTGAGTAAAAATTCCCGTGGCAGAGCCGTGTTGTTCGCTGCATATGAAGAGAACCTGAGATTCTCCTCATACCCCTCTCCTTACCTGGCCCGCGCGGCAAGACCGCGGGGTACGGGCTGGAATCTTATCGGTTAATAGCTAAAATATCTGAAACTGAGGCAATAAATCAAAATGTGGTGCCGCAGGTCGGAGTCGAACCGACACAAGGTTGTCCTCACAGGATTTTGTTCGTTTGTCAGCACACTGAAAGTGTGCGCCCCGGCGACACAGTGATTGGTGGGCGAGGAGGGAATCGAACCCTCAATCCGTTAGGAACACGATTTTGAGTCGTGCGCGTATACCAGTTCCGCCACTCGCCCGCCACTCGCTGTGTGCAAGCAACGCTTGCTGTCTACCATTCCACCACTGCGGCGCTAACAGGCTTGAAAAGTCCCGACGCTCGTATGCCAAACATAAGTCGAATTGTCTAGCTACCAGCGCAACTATCAGAGGTAGAGTATACTATAATCATCGTTGTTAAGCTAGCAGAAGTTGTTTTAAGACGCATGAATACGAACCCTCTATTTCCGAAAACTGACGATATGGCGAGCGCACCAGGCGCCAATAGCTATGTGCTATCCCGCGGCGAGCACAGTGTACCGTCTCCCGACGGCAACGGCCAGCCGGGCGGTAACCAGGCCGTCGATCTGATCCGCGAAAAGCTGGCGCGCATCTACGCAGAAGAGCCCGACCCGCTCGCCGAGGAACGCGAAGCAGAGGCGGTGACGCCTCGCAGCACGCACCAACAGTTTATGTACGAATTAAGTTCAAGCGGCAAGAGTCTGGCCGAGATCCAAACCGCCTGGCACAACTATTATGCTAGCCTACCGGATGCCGAGAAACACCAGGTCTGGCAAGAGTTTTACGCGGCCAACGCCGACAAGCCGCAGCCGCCGGCAATTACGGCAAGAAGCAGGCCGATTGCGGCCGCCAGACCGGAGCAAATCCATAACTCGGCACTATCGCAGGCGTACGCGCATCCGCGCCCGGCCGCCCTACCAACCCAGCCGGAAGTGATGGTGTCGGCTCCGACACGTTCACTGCCTCGCCGCGACACACGCGGTGCCGCCGACATACGTAAAACCATACAATACAAAGTCTCTGCCGGCAGCCTGCCGCCTGCCAGACATCATCTGCAGTCGCTGTTGTTCGGCTTGGGCGTTGGGATAGTTACGCTTGTTATCTTTCTGTTTGGTTTCTTTAACGAGGTAATTGTCGCACCGTTTATTCAGCCGAGCCGCAATGTCGGCGCAACGCCGATTATTATTAACCCAAGCGATGTTGCAGCTACCAGCACGCCCGAAGTCATCATCCCCAAAATCCACCTAGAAATCCCGACGGATTACTCGGTAACCAGCACAAATGAAGCGACTATAGAAACCGCGCTGGAAGGCGGCATTGTGCATTACCCATCCACCGTTCTGCCGGGACAAACCGGCAACGCCGCGTTCTTTGGCCACTCCAGCAATAATATTTTCAATCCCGGCAAGTATAAGTTCGCCTTCGTGCTCTTGCACGAACTGGCGCCGGGCGATACGTTTTACCTGACTTACAACGGCAAAGTGTACATATACAAAGTGTTCGATAGGCGCATTGTCGAGCCCAACGCCGTGGGGGTGCTCAACAACGTGCCCGGGCACGCCGCCACCGCCACCCTCATTACCTGCGACCCGCCGGGCACCAGCCTGCACCGCTTGGTGGTTGTCGGCGACCAGATCAGCCCCGACCCAGCAGGCCAGCCAGGCGGCGCGAATACCAGCGCCACCAGCGTTACGTCGCCCAATCTCCCCGGCAACGGCCCATCGCTGTGGAGCCGCATTTGGAATACGATATTTTAGAGCTAATCCCCATCTCCCTGTCGGCCAAAAGCCAAAGGTCGCCCATGTGTAATCTGTTTTTCGCTCGTCAGCGTACCAGTACGGTACGCTTCCTCAACGAGAAAACAGATTACACATCATGGGCGCTGCTCTGGTTTTGCCAATAACAGGGAGGTGGGGATTAGCTCTAAGCAATTTACCCTAGAAAAACAAAGTGGCCTTACTGATCCGCCGCGGTCCGCAGCGGCGTGGTCGTCAGGAGCTCGTGGCTTTTGTCGGCCGCTGCCTGCACTAACGTATACAAGACTTTATAGTTGGGGTCAAAGTAGGGCAGGTACTGCGCGTCCGCCGAAACAATCGTCTGACGGTTTTGGCCGTCGTAATCAAAGACTGTCAGCTGACCCTGGCTTATGTATTGCAACCGGGCACCGTCCATCCAGGCAGCCTGCGATTGCGGCGCATCCAGATTAGCCGGAACGGTGTAGGTAAAACGCTGCTGGTTTTCGGCATCGTACACCGCAAAGTTGGCACCGTGCTCGAATGCTACATACTGCCCCCCGGGCGAAAATACTACCGCATTCGGCGCCTTGATGTTGAGCACCCGGATTGGAACAGCCGCGCCCAACTTTTTGTTGGTGATCTGGCTAACCGGATTCTTATACAGAAAGGCCGCGTTCTCGCTGGTGGCACTGACGGCGACGTACAGATCGCCCTGGTAACTGCTCAGGGCAAGCAGGTATGTCGTCTTGCCCGGCGCACGGCGGATGGCATAGGTATGCTGACCGTCGTACAGGTTAATGACCACTTTGGTCTTATCGGATGAGTCAGGCGTGGCATACAACAAGGTGTTGGTACCGGAAGCAGCGAACGCCAGCACGCCGTTTACATACGGCAGCTGCGTCGGTGCCGCCAGTGTTGGCCGCGACAGGATGTGCGTCGCCTCGTCGAGTGCCAGATACTGGTTGTACTTGCCGTTATCCAATCGCAGATCAATGCCGCTGCCTGGTAATACGAGCGTCTGCGTAAGGTTTACCGACGCAGCAGGCGCGGTCCGGCTCACTAACACATACTCGGCCTTGTTCGCGTAAAAGTGTCTGAGGAGCACATGCGCATTGTCGCCCGACCAGGCGACGAGCTGTAAGCGCTGCGACGTACCCGCGCTCAGCAAGGTGGCCGGCAGATTAAGGACGACGGGCGCCTTTTTCGGATTATTCAAATCGTACACGTCAAAGGCGGTCAGGGAGCCGGGGCGGGCAATCATCAACCAACGTCGGTCGGGGCTCTGCGTGGTTAAGACCGGCATGCCTGCATAATCTTGCACGGTGCTGGCGGTCAGCGAATCCGGAAAGAGGAACGGGTAGGAGTAGGACTCTACCTGGCCGCCCACAACGGCGATCGAGCGGCCCCAACTGCGATAGCCCGCCCGCCGCAGCGTAAAATCGTACGTGGCCTCAGGCAGAAACAGTCGCGTATTTGTCGTATCTTTATACTGCTTACCATCAATATAGATCTGCGCCGGACGAGGCGTGCTGGAGACAAACAACAGGCCGCTCTGAATAACGCGCCCGTTCTTGTACCCGTAGCCAAAGGCAATGTACAGGAGGACAACGCTCAGCATCAGAATAACGCAGGCCACCAACACGTAGCCAACAATCAGCGTCACGTTGTTTTGCCGCCGTCGTTTCGGATCCATAAGGTTTATCGTTTCCATATCTGTTTTCGCTCTCGTAGAGATTTTCGTATCCTCACTATTATGTAGCCTCTTGCAGACAACGGCAAGTAGGATTAAGATTAGAATATTCCGCTTAAGCAAACCAGGGCAAACAAAGAAACGTGGTGAAACGAGCAAATACAAATATGGCAGGCACTGTTTGGATAAACGCCGACCAACGGCGAGGGAGCCTTCGTTGCGGAGGCAGTGATTGAGATGGCTTCTAACGCAACAACCATCGAACTCAACGGCAAACGCTACGATACTCTAACGGGCAAACTGTTGGGTGATGCCGTAAAACACCATGCGGCACCAAAAGCCAAAGTAATTGACTTTGTACGGTCACCGGCACGGTCGGCCGCAGCAGCTGCTACGGTCATTGCCAGCCGCAGCACGCTGCCAGCCCACCATACTGCCAGCCCCAAACACCATGCCGCAGCGGCGCCGGCACAGCCAAAAGTATTGGATATACGCCGGACAACAGCTGGCCATGCCCCCGCCCGCCAGCCACAGCACGCCAAAACGCTTATGCGCCACGCGGTCAGCCAACCGAACCCTTCGTTCAAGCATCAGCTTAAAGTATCGACCCGGACCGATGCTCCGGCCCATATGTCCCACTCCGACGTGCTACCGAAGCTTTCCGCCGCAGCTCTTGACGAGGAACGCCTCAAGCGCGCCAAGCATATCCCCCGCAGCGGACTCGTCCGTCACTTTGACGGTTTGACATCGTTCCAGCCGGCTACCGCCTCCTCAAGCTCCCAACAAGTACTGACGACGGGGCGGAGAACCGAAACCCTGCAACCCGCAACCGCGACCAATCTCGCCGCACAGGTCAATCCAGTAGCGGCCGTAAAGCAGCCGTCAAACGACATCTTCGAGCGCGCGCTCGCCCGCGCCAACAGCCATAAGCAACCGCCATTTTCGGCGAAAACCGCGGCGAAAAAATCCCACAGCTTGCGCCATATCATGAGCGTGGCGGCGTCCAGCCTGGCCATCGTTCTCATTATTGGCTTTATCGCATACCAGAATGCCAGCGCCATCCAGCTGCGGCTGGCATCATCACGGGCAGGGATCAACGCTACGCTGCCAAACTGGCGGCCGGACGGCTTTACGATCGGCGCCTTCGCCTACGGCCCGGGGACGGTCACGGTCAAATTCCACGACGCGAATGTCTCGCGCAACTTCAGCGTCACGCAAGCCGCCTCCGGCTGGGACAGTTCAGCCCTCCTAAGTGACTTTGTACTTGCCAATAATAACTCCTACGACACCATCCGGTCAGAAGGCACTACCATCTACACCTATGGCAATAACAACGCTACCTGGGTGAATGGGGGCATATGGTACAAGTTGACCACCGACGGCAGCTTAAGCACCAGCCAGCTGGTAAAACTTGCGTCAAGCATGTAGTATTCTCGGAGTTTATAATTATCTCTATTACCTCTTATATGGAAAAGAGGCTGTAACTTTGTCGAACGAGGGCTGGCTTCACAGCGGAGGAGACCCAATCGCGTATAATTGGGATCGTATCTACCAACCGCTTGAAGATGCATTTGATATGCTTACAAGGCTTTCTGAGGAACCGGACCCACCGGACATAGGAGCAATCTTTAATACATTAGAAGCTCTTTATAATTTTATTCAACGAACAAGAGGAGACCACCTACGAGGAGTACACCCGGATAGCAATACGTGGCCTAACGCACTTGGATATACTCCCGAGCTGAACGAGCTCATTGGTAAGCTGCCGCAAAGCGCTCTGGGAAGAGCCGCTGCGCATTTCGTGCGTACCGCCGGTGCAGAACTATCGAGTTTAAGGGTTGCTCACGTAACACACTACGACGACGCAGCTCATGGAGGTCTGCATGCGTACGCGGCAGCTGAAGCGGAGGAGCAGGGCACAACCAAGCCTGTTACCACAGTCCGGGACGAACTACCGGACGATAACTCCCCTCAATAACTGAATTGTTCAACCACACCATGTAAACCTAATTTAGCCGCCAGCCCGAAACGTCGTATACTGTAACAGATGAAACAACCCGCCCGAACCCGTTTTGCGCCGAGCCCGACCGGATATTTGCACGTCGGCGGTATCCGCACGGCTTTGTTTGCCTGGCTTGTCGCCCGCCAAAGTGGCGGCACGTTTATTTTGCGGCTGGAAGACACCGACAAGGCCAGGGAAGTAGAAGGCTCGGGACAGCACATTATGGACAGCCTGCGCTGGCTGGGGCTTACTTGGGACGAAGGTTTGGACGTTGGCGGGCCGTACGGGCCGTATAAGCAAAGCGAACGTTTAGAGATATACAAGGAATGGGCGCAGAAGCTTATCGAAAAGGGCAGAGCCTACGCCGACCCGTATTCTCCCGAAGAGGTCGAAGCCTTCCGCAAAACCGCCAGAGAAGCGAAACAGCCGTTCCTATACCGCAACCACCGCCCGGAACATCCGCCCGTTTGGGATGGCAGCCGACCGCTGCGGTTCAAATCTGATCCCAAAGCCTACATGTGGGATGATACAATTATGGGTAAGCTGAGCGCCGGCGCCGAAGCCATCGACGACTTTATTCTTATCAAGAGCGACGGCTACCCGACGTATAACTTCGCGCACATCATTGACGACCTGCTGATGAAGTGCACGCACGTCATCCGCGCCCAGGAATTCCTGGCCAGTGTGCCCATATATCTCAATCTTTACGAAGCCCTAGAGATCGAACGGCCGATCTTAGCAACTGTGCCGCCCGTAATGGGTCCGGACGGGCGCAAGAAACTCAGCAAGCGTGACGGCGCCAAGGATGTACTGGACTACGCCAAAGAGGGCTATCTGCCTGCAGCCATGCTGAATTTTATGGCGTCACTTGGTTGGAACGACGGCACCGAGCAGGAAGTTTTTACCGTCCCGGAACTGATAGAGAAATTCAGCCTGGAACGGGTGCAGCGCTCCGGCGCCCGCTTCGACGAAAAGCGGCTATTATGGATGAACGGCGCGCATATCCGTATGCTGCCCGTAGATGAACTCTCCGAAAAAGTCCAAAACTACTGGCCGCCGGAAGCGACCAATTCGACCGAGGCGTACAAAAAACAGGTGCTAGCACTCGTACAGGAACGGTTAAAGTACTTTGGGGAGCTACCGGACCTTACGCGTTTTTTCTTCATGGATCTGCCGGTTAATATCAGCCTTATTGACGGCAACAAGCAGCTCGGCCGCTTAGGCAAGACCGAGTTGAAAACACTATTGACTGCCGCGCGCGAGGAGTTAGCCGGCAGTGATTTTACGCTCGATGACCTGACGAACCGGTTAAACGGGCTGCTGGAACGCACCCAAACAAAGCCAGCAGTCCTGTTCAGCCTCATCCGTATTGCTACCACGCAAGCCCCGGCCAGCCCCGGCCTGGCCGACACTCTGAGTGTGCTCGGCAAAGAAACGTCTCTGCGCCGCATCGACGCCACGCTGCAAGCGTTTTAGCCCAAGCATAAGCCCGGAACGTTTGATACAATAGTTCTTATGTATGATTTCGATATCAACCGGCCAAACGGCCGGCCTCGACCGTTCGGCCCGCCAAATCCTAGCCAGCCAAGTACACAGCCGCCCAGATTCACCCCTGGGAACCCATTAGACGAGGCCCGTCTGGAACAAGAGTTCGGCCCGCCGGCAGACGGCGTACCGCTCGGCCTCCAATCTGACTCATCCCAAAAGCGATCGCTGTTGGCAGTAGTCGGGCTTAACCGCGGCCGGGCCAGTAAAAAGCGGCTCGCCATCCTGGGGGCTATCGGGCTGGCCGTCGTGGTCGCCGCAACCGCTGGCGCCTATGTTATCCTGCAGCGGTACGAACCAAGGGTTATTCCGGCCGTCCTGCCAAGCAAAAAATATGTGCCGCCAAAGCCAACGATTGTCCCGAGCACGCTGACAGGCCTGCCGGTAAGCCCGGGCGTCAACGACCGGCCGGTTACCGGCGTGATGATCGAAAATAGCATTTTTGCCCGGCCGCAATCCGGCTTGGACCAGGCGGGAGTGGTATTCGAAGCCATTGCCGAAGGCGGCATCACGCGCTTCCTGGCGCTCTTCCAGGATACTCAGCCCAATTACATCGGCCCGGTTCGCAGCGCCCGGTTCTACTACATCAACTGGTTACTCGGCTTCGACGCCGCCTACGCGCACGTCGGCGGCAGCCCCGAGGCGCTCAAGGACATTCCCGCATGGCACGTCAAAGACCTCAACGAGTTCTATAACGCTGGCGCCTACCACCGTATCAGCAGCCGCGATGCTCCCCACAACGTCTATACCTCTATCGCCGAGCTGAACGCTTTGGAAAAGAGCAAAGGTTTCGGCAAGAGCAACTACACCGGCTTCGCGCGCAAAGCCAAAGAGACGCCGAGCAAAACACCGACCGTCACCCAAATCAATATGGCCTTCTCTGGTTTTTACTACAACACACACTACGACTACGACCCGGCGACCAACACATACAAACGCAGCGAAGGTGGTACGGGCCACATGGAACTGCTCAAAAATGGCAGCCGGGTGAGAATTACGCCGAAGGTATTGGTGGCGCTGGTGATGCCGTATAGCTTGGAACCCGACGGGTACCATTCGTCGTATAACACTATCGGCAGCGGCAAGATGTTCGTCTTCCAGGACGGCGGCGTACAGACCGGCACCTGGAACAAAGCCAGCCGCAACGCACAGTTCACGTTTACCGATACGCAGGGCCAGCCGCTTAAGCTTGACCCAGGACAGACCTGGATTAGCGCCCTGAAGAGCGCCAGCGACGTAACGTACAAATAAAAGACGGCATGGACTATCTCCACGGCCTTCGCTCCCAAATCCGGACCTACCTGATAGTTATTCTCTTGGCAGAAAACATGCTGCTGATCGGCAGCATCTGGTTTGCGGTGACACGTTTGGGCATGCCGCTCGGCTACGCCGCCGTCGGCGCTGGCGGTATCGGCTGCACCCTAAGCTTGCTGATCGCTTTCGCTGCGGCTAACTACGCCATGCAGCCCCTGCAGGCTATTTGGCAGGCCATCGTGCATATTGCGCCGAATGAGCAGCAGGTGGCGGCGCCCGACATCAGCAAGCTGGCAGTCGGCCGGGCGCTCGTGTCTCATCTTGCAGCGCAAGTCTACCAGATTGCATCGGTTGCCGAGCACGGCTTAAGCGCGACTACCAGACAGTCGGCTGAGTTGAAAGCCAACTTTATTGCCAACAACCTGCCGCTGCCGCTATTTGTGGTGGATGCCGACCAGATCATCATTTTCGCCAACCGCGCTGCCTGCGACTACATCGGCCGTACTGCCGATGCCGTTACCGGGCAGGACGTCCGTTCAGTCTTGCGCATGTCATTCCCGAGCGAACAGACACTGGAAGCGTGGTTAAACGGCGTCAATGACTCGGCGGTCACCGCCGCCCACGCGTGGGAACGGGTACGACTGGACCTGACCGACAATCAGCCGACCCGCTTATTCGACCTGGCCGCGTACTACAACAAGGGCAATGCGGCACATTACGAAACGCTCCTGGTCCTCTTCGACCACACCAAGCAATACAGCCAGGACGACCAGGCGATCAGCTTTATGGCCCTCAGCGTCCACGAGCTGCGCACGCCGCTGGCCTTGCTGCGCGGCTATATCGAAGCTCTGGAAGAAGAGACGTACGGCAGGCTCAGCCCCGAATTGAACGGCTTTGTCGCGAAAATGAGCGCCACCGCCCAGCAGATGACCGCCTTCGTCAATACCATTCTCAATGTCGCCCGGGTAGACAACGACCAGCTGGTTCTAAAGTTGCACCAGGAAGACTGGGCCGTCATCGTCAAAGCAGCGGTAGAGATGATGGAACTGCGCGCCCGGGTCCGCGGTATCGCCCTAAAGCTCAATGTCGCGGACACACTGCCGCCGGTCGGCGTTGACCGCATTAGCATCCAGGAAGTCATTGGTAACCTCATCGACAACGCCATTAAGTACAGCGGCACGTCCAAGGAGATTGTCATCGGCACCCACGTCAACGGTGAAGGCCTGGTCGAAACCACCGTCCAAGACCAGGGCGTTGGCGTACCGACATCGGTCATGCCCAATCTCTTTACGAAGTTCTACCGCGACCACCGTAACCGCGCGCAGATCGGCGGTACCGGGCTTGGCCTATACCTCTGCAAAGCTATCGTTGCTGCCCACGGCGGTAATATCTGGGTCAACAGTAAAGAAGGCCAGGGCAGTACCTTCAACTTTACCGTCATCCCGTACGCCAAGCTTGCCGAAGGCGCCAAGAACGGGGATAATAAAGAAATTACCAGAAGCACCCACGGGTGGATCAAAAACCATTCGCTGTACAGGAGATAAGCATGAACGAGAACAACCTGTTGATTGCCCCGAACGGCAAGCGCATTTTATGCATCGAGGACGAGCATTTTATCAGCGAGCTGTACGCGCGGGCGCTCACCCGCGGCGGCTACAGTGTCGATTTTGAAACCGACGGCCAAAAAGGCTTGCTCAAGGCTCAGACAGACCAGTATGACGTCATCCTTATAGACCTGATGGTGCCAACCATTGACGGCATCGAGATCCTGCGCACCTTGCGCGACCCGGCCAGGACGCCGCACCTGAAAGCAAAGATTATTATCATTACCAATCTGGAACAGCGCGACGAAGTCCGCGCCGATATCGAAAAACAGGCCGACGGCTACATCATCAAAGCCGAAATCACCCCCCGCGAACTCCGCGAGGTACTGGATAACCTCAAGCTCGGGTAGAACGGTATATCACCGAATAGGCACTGGGAGCGGGGAAATATACCGAAAGCGGCGAACTCACTTACCAGCCGTTGAAGGTAACATTTGCATTTGACCCGTGAGTATTCTCCCGATAACAAGCGGGGTGGATATTCGCGTCACTTCTGATAGATCCTGCAGGTCTGCTTTCACTTGTTCTATAGCATTCAAAATACTTTGCGAGGATGGCGTAGAACTTTCCAATCTAGAGGCGATCACATCCCCTAGAAAACGAGGCGTAAATGGACTGTCGTCTAGCGAACCGGCAAGGGCCATTCGAGCGTATCTATCATACTCGTCCGGATCTTTCATTTGTGAGCGCGCTACTTTTGCTCGTGTTATACCGTTAAAGAATTCTAATGAACCGGGAGCAAATTCTCCGTACTGCGTGCTAACTTCAAATATGCGTGAAAGTTGCCCAGTCCTTTGTTCTGTCGTGATCATGCCCAATTGGAACGCTATGTCGTCGGCTTCATAAATACTTGCGTATTCTTTTGCTAGCGCTTCTGCTCGTGCGGGATCGTAATTCGGAAGTCCAGTTGTCTCTGTCATGATTAATTTCTAACATTCTACTATCTTTTTGTCAACTAGGCTTACAAAATGGCCCGGCACTTACGGATAAACGGCTACATCACCAAAAACAGATCAGTAATATATTTGTACACAAGCTGCCCATTCTGCCGTTACAGAAAAAACGTAGCGTCCAAAAGTCAATATTGCTAACGTTTGAACCGGGCATATAATAAGACCTAGTCATGTGTGGGCTGGGACGCGCCCCCAAACGGGACAGCATCACTTCCTCCACGCAGACTCTTTGAAGCTTCGGGCGAGCATACAATTTGTCACTGCTTGACCTCCAATTACAACGATCAGGCTCCTATCAGGCGGCTCATGGCGACGGTCCATAAGCAGCACGGAACCTTCTTCACGACCCGTCACTACTGTTCGAAAGTACATGTAGCCTTATAAATATGTAATTGGAGGAACTTCTTATGAGCCAGATTATCAACGAAATGGTAGATGTGAACGCTTTCTACTTCTCCAGCGGCAAAGAACTAAAGACCTTCCCGCGCCAGATAGAGTACGGCGGGCGGGCGGTGACATTCGAGGGCGGGCTGCGCTGCCTGGTACAGCGCGAAGGCCGGCGCACCTGCCTATTCAACATGAACGGCACCGACGGTGCCAGCTACCGGCTGCGGCAGGAAGGCAACCAATGGACGCTGATGAGCATGGCATAGGTCTGGATGGGCTGTCGGTCATGCCAGCGGATGACCTTGGTGCTTCAGCGTCCGAACCCGCCTGGCTAGGCTCACCCGCAGACGGCGTTAGCATTCACACCGGCTTCCCGAACGCCGCCGCCGACCGGCGCCTCAGCAGCCTGGACCTCAACCAACTCTTAGTCAGAAACCCTAGCAGCACCTTCCTGTTCCGGATCCGCGGCGAACAAGGGATCATGCAGGGCATCTTCGACGGCGATATCGCCGTCGTCGACCGCGTGGCCGCGCCGAGAGGCCAGGATCTGGTGCTCTGGCACGACGGCCAACGCTTTAACCTGTCACGCCCAACCCGCGTGGCCGCAGGCTCGGTTCGGTGGGGAACGGTTACGGCAGTCATCCACCAATACCGAGAAGGTATGCACTCCAATAGAAAGTAGGCACTCCTTTTGCTTGGACGCACCTTAAGATCATTTCTATTCCTTGCCAGGAACCGCTCCTTGTTCCCTCTGGCGGGAACCGACCAGTTACTTTTGGCATTGCCCGAAAGTAACCAAAAGGCTAGGGCAATTCCGCAATCTCGGGCAGCTGTTGATAAACTCGACAACCAGCCCAACGACTCGTCGCGTTGGCTCCTCAAACATGTTGGGCTGCCGAAGGAAGTTGTCGAGTTTACGAACAGCGACGCCGGGACTGCTCCATAGTGCCCAGTTAACCGCCAGCTGATTGTGTCTGTTAAGCCTCCTGCTGCACTTACGAATTACTAAGGGCAGACTTTGCAAACTGTATCATCGTTATCCGCCGCGCTGGTGGTTTAAAGGGCATGCATAACGTACCCGGCGCAGCTGTTGTCGCAGCCAACAACTTCCTTCGGCGGATTGAGCTGTCCGAGGCGCCAAGCCGCCGAGTTCTCAATCCGGTTGTTGGTACTACAACTGCCGCCCGAGTACGTGGAGCCGCCTTGATTTTTTGGTCACTTTTTGATCAAGCAAAAAGTGACTGGCTTGGTTCTTAGCCAGAGAAGAACCTTGTTGGTTATTCGTCAAAAACAAAGGAGACTTATGACTTCATATTCGTCCAAAATCTACGCCCTCATCGACTGCAATAACTTCTTTGCCAGCTGCGAGCGCGTCTTCCGGCCGGAACTGGAAGGCAAGCCGGTCGTGGTACTCAGCAGCAACGACGGCTGCGTCGTCGCCCGGAGCAACGAAGCCAAGCGGCTCGGCATTCCCATGGGAGCACCGGCCTTTAAATGGCGGCACGTATTCATTGCGCACCGCGTAGTGCAATTCTCGGCCAACTTCGAGCTGTACGCCGATCTTTCCCGACGTATTACCACGATCCTCACGGGCATAACACCGCGCACCGAAGTATACTCCATCGATGAATCCTTCCTGGACATCAGCGAGCTCGACATACCAGACTACGCGGCCTGGGGCAGGGCGGTGCGCTCGCGTATCCTGCGGGCAGTGGGCGTGCCGGTGTCCGTCGGTATCGCGCCCACCAAGACGCTTGCCAAGCTCGGCGCCGATTATGCCAAGAAGCACCCCGACTGCGCAGGCGCGCTGAGCTTGACGGACCCCGCCGGCCGGACAGCATACCTCGCCCAATTCCCGCTGGAAGACCTGTGGGGCGTCGGCCGGCGTTTAGCACCCAGGCTGCACGCCGAGAGCTTGCATACCGCGTTAGATATCAGCCGCCTGCCGTCACGCCGAGCCCGCCAGCTGATGGGCTTGCCAGGGCTGCAAATGGTGCACGAACTGAACGGCCGGGGCTGTCACGGCCTGACACCGTTCCACAAACCGCCGCAAACAATTATGCGCAGCCGCACCTTCGGCGAGGATACCCACGAACTGCCGGTGATAGAGGCCGCTGTCGCCAGCCTCGCCAAACGGGCCGCCTTCCAGGCCCGCAGTGACCATGTGCTATGCCGCCAAGCATTGCTATACATTACCACCAGCCGGTTCAAGCCCGGCTACCGCGCATGGCAAGAGGTGACCCGCTTCACGCGGCCCACCAATGAAAGCGGTGAAATTATTAGCGGCGTTATGCAACGCTTGAGGGCAATATACAGCAGCTCGCAGGCCTACCACCGCGCCGGCGTTACGCTCTGCGACTTTGTGCCGGATGGCAACTTGCAAACAGACCTGCTCGGCGAGGTTGACACGCAGGCGCACGATGCGGCCGTCGCCCGGATGCAAGCCGTAGACGCTATCAACGCCCGCTACGGCCGTAACCGCATCCACTACGCCGCCGAGGACCTCAGCGTGTCCTGGCAGCCCAAACAGCGCTTACGCTCGCCCCGTTACGTCAGCAACTGGCAGGAACTCCCCGAAGCGCGTTGTATATAGCCCAACACAATGCCAACCATTTGTCGGGTATTATTAAGGCATATGAGCGTACCCGACAGTCTCCTGGCCTATCACCCCATAATCTCCAACCAGGTCAGTAAGGAGGATATACATCTGGTACTCAGTGAGCTGGAAGCTGTACTGGAGCGCAATATCGAAGGCGCCATTGTGGAATTCGGCTGCTACATCGGCACCACCAGCTTGTTCATCCAGCGACTGCTCGACCTAGCGCCAATCGGCGCCAATCGGGTATTCCATGTCTACGATTCGTTCGCGGGTTTGCCGCCCAAGACTATCGCCGACGCCAGCATCGCCGGCGAGGGCTTCAGAGCGGGCGAGCTGGCCGTCAGCAAGCGGCAATTCGTACGCGAGTTCAAGCGGGCGGGGCTGCAGCTTCCCATTATGCACAAAAGGTGGTTCAACGAATTGGCGGCCGCGGACATGCCGGACTCCGTCGCATTCGCCTTCCTGGACGGGGACTTTTACGAATCAATTTTATCCTCGCTCAAGCTCGTTTGGCCCCGCATGAGCCCCGGCGGCACGCTGTTGATTGACGATTATGCCCACGAAGCCCTCCCGGGCGTGGAGCGCGCCGTCCGCGATTTTTTCCGTGGCCGCGGGCTGCCCGATATCCGGGTGCAGCACGATATCGCGATTCTGACGGCCTGACCCTGCTAGCCGCAGCACACCTACTTGGATTCCGCTTACAGCCAGTTCACCAGCAGGTCGGGCTGAAGACCGGCGGCCTTGGCGGCCGTGACAAATGCCATCAGGTCTTCTGAAAACGTCGTTCTGAAATGCATCAGCACGATATCGCCGGGACGCAAACCGCGGCCCGATTGGACCCTGAGTCTACCGTTATTGATCGCACCATCCCACATGATGAGCGCTCCTGCGCCGCAGCTGGCCGCCGCGCGGCGTGTATCGCTATCATAAGCGCCGCCGGACGGCCGGAACAGCATTGGCCGGCTGCCGAACCACTGCGTAATGACATCAGCATTCTGGCAGATGTCCAGCTTTTGCTGGTCGTAACCCAGGTTCGTGAGTATGTAGTGGTCGTAACTGTGATTCTCGATGTCCGAGCCGGTCACCTGCGCCAAACCGGCAAAAAAGCCCGGATCCCGCTTGATAAACCGATACACCAGGAAAAACGTCGCCTTGACGCCGTTGGCTTTCATAAGCCGGGCATCGCCCGGGTTCGCCACGATGCCGTCGTCGATCGTTAAAAATACCACGTGTTCCTTGGTCGGAATCCGGCTGACGATCGGGACCATCCCGTCTTGCACCGCCGGGAACCGATAGTCACGCCCTGATTGGGTAGCTTCGCTCGAAGTCGGCGACGATTCGCCGCCCGGCTGGGCCGTTACCACAGGGCTAGGCAAAGCGTCTTCGGCGTCTGGGGTGCCGGCAGTGATGGGCGGCTCCAGGCCGGCGGCAGGGGCAATGAGCGACGCGATACTATGCCGCAAACCGAACGCCGCGACCGCCAGGACGATCAGCGCGGCAGCAACCGGCAGCAGATGATACGTTTTCGGCCGCTTAGACTTCCGGTACGTATAATGCTTTTTCATGCCCTTATGGCTATTTTACCGTATAACACCGGCTGGTTCGCAATAACCCTCCCCCGCCAAGCAGGCCATGCCAGTGAGCGCGGTGTCGAGGACGAACAGTAGGGAAAGAAATTTCCTGAGAGGCTCCGCCAGAATCCCGAAAGACACAAAACATACCGAAAAAAAGAGCCGTTCGTAAGCTTCTTTAGCCCTCCAATCGACGAACTACCTGAAAACGGCAGCGTGCAGAAAGATAAAAGCCATACGATATTATTATGGGCAGCGGCAAGGATATACTTTGGCAGTAAAGGAATTATCGCTCTTGTTGAGGGAATAACGGTGAAAGCCGGAAAAAGTCTGACAAACAAATCGCCGCCCGCGTTATCCGGATCTCCCGCTTTAGCCAAGCCTAGAGAATATGCTTGAGCGAGGCCAGACCGATCTGCTGGCGGGCAACGGCAATCTCCTCGTCAGCCCAGTACTTCTGCATGATAGTATCGAGGGCTGCCTGAGCAGAGTTGGCGTACCAGCGTCGCTGGCGGATCGGGTCTTTATCCGCACCGAAAGCGCGCACCTCAGTCAGCTCCTCTGTGTCACCTGAAAACCCTGCGAGCAAGAGCGCAGTATTGGCTGCGCTATCCGCATAGTTGGTGTAGGCGTATACCGGCTGCCTGGGGTTCACCTTCGTCGGGTTTGTCCGGGCATCGGCGGCAGCAGTCACAAATTCGCTGATTTCTATAGTTTTTCGATTGCAGCACCTATAATTAAGGATTACACTTTAAGAATTGTCATCTAACTAGAAAGGCGGACATCTTGCCTTTAGAAAATTCAGTCGGTAACGATCCTGCGTTTTTTGCTCCCTCGTACGAATCATCAGTCCAAACCCCGGATATGCAAAATGATGATATCATGGTTCCTTACGGCGAAGCATCGCTTACTGTCAAGGGTGGCATAGTAGAAAATACTAATGATGGCAATAAGGATCGCGCTGACGGCTTCGAGAAATTTCACAAAGAGTAGCCGGGTGATACCGCCACCCGTTTTGAAGTTATGACAGCCGAATCTTCTGACAGTCCCTATTTTTTAGGGGTTGCTGCGTATGGTACAGCTACAGCCCCGCCGCACAACTTGCCCGATAACGGCAGGCCATTATGGGAAGGTACTACCGGATTCAAAACCCTGGGTGAATGGCCGGAGGAAGAGTTACGGACCGTTACCACGGCGCTTGGGAGCGTGGCCGTCATAGGACACTGCTTGGCTAATGACGAAGACTTACATAATACAGCGCTTCAAGCACTCTGCAATAACGATGCCGTTCAGCTGACACATCTTCCAGGAAACTATACCACCATTATCGAGCAGCCGGAGAGCACTAGTATTATGGCCGACCTTGCTGGCCGGCGTCCTATCTTTATGGCACGACACAATGGACAAGTACTCGTGAGCTCACAAGCAACCGCCCTTGCCGAGACGACCGGGGCAGTCGCCGATGCAAACCAATTAATGGCACGAATCGCCTGTCCGTTTGTCCCGGAGTTAACAAACGGCCGATCCCATTGGCAAGATATAGAGGCGCTCGAGGGAGGCCAGCGCCTGACGATAGATGCGATTGGAGCAACGGTCGATGTCTACGACTCATTGGCACCTGATTCCGGAGCAACGTTTGAAGAGGCCGCAGGGGCTTTATGCGAAGCCTTAAATATAGCAGTTAGCCGCCGGGCAGCTCAGACACTCCGGAAAACCACAGATTTTAGCGGAGGGTTTGATTCTTCATCGCTGGGCATATTGACTGCTGGCTACTTGCCAGAGGGGGAACCATTACAGGGATTTATATTCTATAATTCATCTCATCAAGCATCCGAAGGGGATATCGGGCATGCCCGAAGAATTGCCGGGTCCAGCAGCCGGATTGATCTCCACGAGATTGACACGGCCGGTCATATACCGTACCAAGGCCTCCTCGATCTGCCATTCAGAGATGCACCTGATCCTGGCGGCCTAATGCCGGGCGGACGTGAACGCGCATACTTTCGGGCTATTCAGCAATCCGGGGGACAACTGCATATTTCCGGCGGTAGTGGTGACAGCGTGTTAGTGCCAGACTCGTCGTACCTCGCAGATATTGCCAATTATAGAGGCATATCGCGCTTTATACAGGACGGCCTTGCCACAGCAAGGCTGAATGATGTATCGCCGCTAGAAGTATGGGCTCGGTCTATTCGTCTTGGCCACAGCGGCGTCCGCACCGCTTTCGCTGTTTTTGCGAACGGCATAGAGAAGACGGGTGCAAGGACGCCGGATACGCTCTGGGGTGAGTCCAAATGGCTGGCGCTCGATTGGCTAACGCCTGAAGCCCGCAAACAGCTCAGTGAGTTTGCGCGGCAGAGAGCATCCGATTTATCTCTTCCTGACGGGCTGGGCATCGGCGACTATTACAGTTTGAGCATGCTGCGCGATGAAGCTCGCAGTTACGATCGTGTAGATAAACGGGCGAGGGAGTACGGCCTGAGCTTTCATACTCCGTTTCTCGACCATCAGGTTATTCGAGCTTGCCGCCTCCTGCCAGCGTGGAAGCAGAATGATCCGCGGGAGTTTAAAAGTTTGCTAGTCAGCGCTCTTTCCGGCCAGGTTCCGACTGAGGTATTCGAACGCCAAACAAAAGGCGACTACACCTCAGACCTGTATTTAGGAATCCGAACGGCTATGCCGCAACTCATTCAGCTCTTAAGTGACTCGGTCTTAGGCGATCTGGGCATCATCGAACCAAAAAAGGTGCTGCGGGTACTCGAGTGCATGTCGACAGAAAAGTTTTCGATCGCCGCCCTCAATGAGCTAGTTGCAACTGAGCTGTGGCTGCGACGCTTGAACTCTTATCAATTGCCGCCGCCGCTTGCACGTAACCGGCCTGCTGCCGTGAGCACGCAAAAGGGAAACCTGGAGAAGCAGAGAATTGAAAGCGAAACGAGCGGAAAATTCTATACTTTTTCGCCCAATGTCTATGCCGCAGCCGCAAAAGACGGCAGTTTAATCTTCCTCAGTGAAAATCGCAGAAATTACAGCACAACCAGCCCGACGGCAGGCAGGTTCCTTCAGGCCCTCAATGCGCAAAGCGGCAACATCGGATCAGCGATGACCTATCTGCAGCGTATTTACCCAGGTATCAGCACCGACACATTGAGGACAGACTTCATGAAATTCGTGACGAAAGCAGTAGGCGAAGGGTTACTTACTGTTTCCGGCAGTCCTATGACAAATATAATAGCTAAACAAGGCAGCAATAAGGCACACCGACCTTCAAATGAAGTGTTAGCCGCGTGGAATAGGGACGAAACTGAAACTCCTTTGAAGATACAGGACGTTGCCATTACGGTCGGTGCTTTTGCCGTTGCGCTCACACTCAAACGCTTACCGTTTCGCTGGAGTCCCAAACTCCTTCATTCGCTGCATGTACTCTGGGCCACGCGTGACGCGACTAACGAAGAAGCAGCACAGGCGTTTGCCACTACTCATAGCGTAACGAGATGGCATTTAGGCCGGGTGGCATGTCTGGAGGAGTCACTCACGAGCGCAGTCGCGCTGGCTTTACGGCGACGCAGAGTTGCGTGGTGCGTCGGAGCGGCCTTTGACCCCGCAAGACCGCACGCATGGATTGAAGTAGACGGTAGCCCAATAGGTACTGGGAAACAATTGGATTACGTTCCATTTATGAGCACTCGTAACCTGCAGCCAAAAAATCCTTAGAGCCTGTTCACGATCTCTCTTCACGAGCGAAACTGCCTGGCTTTTGAAGCAGAATTTGCTTAGGGCATGGAAGCGTACCGGGTGTACGGTGACGTGACATAGACAAATTCTGACCAAAACCAGGTAATTGCAGGCCGGATGAGAGATCGTGAACAGG
>JBGPNM010000002.1:0-44009 GCA_041487535.1 Candidatus Saccharimonadia bacterium | reverse complement strand
TTTTATTGTAAAATAATTCTGTGTTTTTTAAAAAATGGAGATAAACTAATGTGCGGAGTTGTCGGGGCAATCAATATTCCTAATGCCTACAATGTCGTAGTATCCATGATGGACGCTCTTCAGTATCGGGGAGAGAATGGTTCAGGGATGGCTCTAACTACTTATGGTGGCGATTTTTTTTGGGAGCGTACAGAATTTACTGTTCCAGACTTGGTTCAGAAAACAAGCCCTAGGGGATTTGCAAAAAATAGGTGCGCCGTGGCGGTATTGGGATGCTGCAAGCGGCTGCCAGTCCGTTCGATCTTTTGAAGGGCGCTGATGAGACCTTCCGGGTAACGCGTCGTCAGTGCGCTTGTCGCATCGGCCAAGTATTCGCGCTGGCGGGAGATGGCCAACTGGATCATTGTTGCGACTAATGGCGCCAGAATAGCCGCCACGATGCCGAGCAGCATAAACACCTGCCCGCCTTCGCGGTCGCGGTTGTTACCGCGGAACCATGTCATCCGTAAGATAACATCAGCAAGCAGCGAGATTACCGCCGTCAGTGCGAACGCCACCATGGACACGCGGATGTCGTAGTTCTTGACGTGTCCCAGTTCGTGCGCAAACACGCCTTGCAGCTCGTTATCGTCCATGATGTCGAGCAGGCCGGTAGTCGCGCAGACCGCCGCTGTTTCCGGCTTGCGCCCGGTCGCAAAGGCATTCGGCGCCGGATCATCCATCAGATATACCCGCGGCATCGGCAAGCCGTCGGTAATACTGAGATTCTCGATAATGCGCCACAAACGGGGGTTGTCTTCTTTATGGACTTCGCGGGCGCCGTTCACGGCCAAAGCCAACCGGCTGCCCATAAAATAGGTAATGACAGTGTACAACAGCGCGCCGATAAGTACACCATAAAAGGTCGTCGGCTGACCGCCGAAGGACTGATTGAATATCCAAGCGATCAGACCAACGAACGCCACAAACACCGCCATGATGATGACGGTGCGGCGTTTGTTAGCGGCTATTTGGCTGTACATCCGTTATCCTCACTGCTGCGGCCGTCTTGCCGGATAGCCCAGGCTTCCTTAAAACTTCACCTCAACCGGCTGCTCGGCTTTGGCTTCTTCGGCCGCATCAAGCTCAAAGAACTCTTTATCTTTGGTAAAGCCCAACAGACCGGCGAAGATGTTGGTGGGGAAGATTTTGCGCTTAGTGTTAAAATCGCGCACGACGCCGTTATAGAAGCGCCGGGCGGCCATAATTTTGTCCTCGGTGTCGGTAAGTTGCGCTTGTAACTGTTGGAAATTCTCGCTGGCGCGCAGCTGCGGATAGTTCTCGGCAACGGCGAACAGGCTCTTCAAAGTCTGCGAAAATTGATTCTCTGCTTTGGCCGTCTCTGCCACCCCTTGCGCGTTCATGGCGCTCGCCCGCGCCACCGTCACATCCTCGAACACGCTTTTTTCGTGCGTCGCATAGCCCTTCACCGTATTAACCAGGTTGGGGATAAGGTCGTAGCGCCGCTTCAGCTGCACCGTAATGTCGCTCCAGGCTTCATCGGCCCGCACATTCAAACGCACCAGGCCGTTGTACATAGCCGCGCCAATAATGACCACCAGAACGATAACGGCGACAAGTATAATCCATGCTGACATAAGTTCTCCTTTTCTTCTGGTCTAGATTATACAGCAGGCAGTACAGGTGCGGCTATAGCTTGAATCACACGAGCATGCTATAGCCCCCGCAAAACAAAACTTGTGAATTTAGGCTGATGATCCGGACGAGTCAGAAACTGCCAGACCGAACGAAGCATATCAGTAGATACGGTGAGTGAGGCGTGGCTGTTTCTGGCCGTCCGGGCGCGGCATAAAACGCAGGTTTTGTTTTGCGGGGGCTATAGGGTGCTGCCAGTACGTACAGTACAATTTAAACATGTCCACAATCGCCAGCCATCCGACTGTACCGGCACGCCGTCTGCGCCCGCTTTTTGAGCTGTGCCGAATACTTGCGGTCATCTGTCTTGTCTTCGTGGCGGCAAATATGGTTATGGCCCAGATCTACCATACCCGTGTGTTGCCAAACGCACACTTGGGCAAGCTGGATATAAGCGGCAAGCCGCTGGCATCACTCGCCGCTATCCCTGCTGCAGACATGCTGCCCGCCCGCCTGACGCTCCGGAAGGGCGCGGCGCAAACGGTTATAACACCAGCTCAGCTTGGCATACGAATTGATGTACCTGCCACCCTGCGCTCAACGGATGAACTGCGGCGCTGGCTGCCGCTGGCGAGCTTGGTAACACGCTACGACGTGCCGCTGCGGTTACGGTTCGACCAGCAGACGTACCGGCAGGCGGCTGCGAGGCTAGCAACAACGTTTTCGCGTCCAGCCATTCCAGAACACATTGCGTTTCGCGGTTCTTCCTTCGCCATCGCCCTGGCAGCAAGCGGCTACACGGTGGACGACGCAAGATTAAAAGACAGCCTTGCTGCAGCCCTGCAAAACGGTTCATCGATTGTTGGCGTGCCGACCACACCGATTGCTGCACGGCAAAAAGCTACCGATCTTGCCGGCCAGCTACAACAACTGCAACTGCACCTGGGTACAGCCATAAGCTTCGTTTACCACGGCCGGACGGTGCGGCCCGGCAAAGCGGAAGTGGGCAGCTGGTTCGTGCCGAAGGACCAGACTATGGCGCCCTCCGCCACGGCAGCACGGGTGTACATCGACACGCTCGCCCGCCAACTCGGCACGACCATTGCCAATCCGGACGACCTGGCAGCCGCCGCCGTTTACGCCGTCAGCAAGGATCTTCCGCGTACCTTCGCGGTGGTGCCCGCCGGCAACGGCACTATTCTCCGCACCTATTGCACCGCCGTCCGCGGCATTGACGCTTCGGTGCTTAGCGACCTCACCGGCAAACTTGCGGCCACATATTACGATACCCGGGGCTGGAATAACGGCGGACGCATAGCCTTCCAACACGTCGGCAGGGGCTGCCAGTATACCGTCTGGATGAGTGCTGCGTCACAAATGACCAGCTTCGGCGCCATCTGCGACGCCTACTATAGCTGCCAGACAGGTACAGACGTCGTCCTCAACTACGACCGCTGGACTTCTGCCACGCCTCCCTGGGATAAAACAAACGGCACGCTGGAAGATTACCGCACGCTCATGATCAACCACGAGACCGGCCACCGTCTTGGCTTCCCTGATAACCCCATCTGCCCCGGTGCCGGCCAACCCGCTCCTGTCATGATGCAGCAATCAGTGAACTTGAAAGGTTGCGTCTTCAACATCTGGCCGCGCGCTGCGGAATTGGCCCAGCTCAATATCATTCTCGGCTTGCCTTCAACTGCAGCCGTTTCTGAATAAGGCAATCCCGGACAGGCGCCAGCGGAATTATACGCAGCGAATTTACCGGGAGACCGCGTGCTCGACGTATTGGATCGCCCGCTCAAGCTCTGCAACCAACGCTACCTTCTCTGCCATGGGAATAAAGTACCGCCTGGCTTCTGCTGCATATGCGGCCGCTTTTTCACTTTGGTTGTGGACCATATTTGTTATGAGGTTGTTGATCCGGTCACGGACTTTTATGCGCATCGCCGGCATCGACAATACTTCGTCTGCGGCCATTATGTTGCCGTAGAATGTTTCGGGTATAAACGGCTCCGGTTTTGAAACGAGACTGACGATCGCCGCTATTCGGGGCGAGAACTCTGCCGCCAGATACTCAGTCGTAACACCAAAGTCTTCTACCGCATCGTGCAGAATGGTGGCAAGCAGTTCCTCCGGGTCAGTAATGCCTCCGACGATTTGCGCCATATGCACTTCCATAAGATGAGTCCAGTACGGTTGATTTGGGATAGGGGATGCAAATCGCATTTCGTTGCCCGACTTCTCAGCGATGAGTGTCCACGCTTTCCGTTCCAAAACGCGGTACATATTGAAGTCCATCGATTGCCCCTCAGCTAAGCCTGGTTGTGCTTCCATTATCGTCTATACTACTTCGTGGTTTCAATTTGGTGGGTGATGAGGGGCTCGAACCCCCGACCTCCTCGGTGTAAACGAGGCGCTCTAGCCAACTGAGCTAATCACCCGTATTCTGTGAGGAAGTATAACATACTAAGAATAACCCACATATGTTAAAATAATGTTCGATGCGCGAGTGCTGGAATCGGTAGACAGGCTGGCTTGAGGTGCCAGTGCCGCAAGGCGTGGAGGTTCAAGTCCTCTCTCGCGCACCATGAAAAAGTTGCAGATAAGTACGTACAGCTCGCTGTTTTCTTTTAAATTGAGCAGCATTGTTGACATAATAGTACACCTTTGATACTCTATAAACATGAGTACCGTTAAGCTGCAAGTACCACTAGACAGTAAAATTCGTGATGAGTGGGAGCAGTACGCCCATCGAAACGGTTTTGATTCCCTGCAAGCGTACATTCGCTTCCTGGCTAAAGCCGATGTTGACGGCAGAAGGGTCAACCTTGAAGAATCGGTTCGGCTGAGTCCTGAAGCTGAGGCTCGCTACACTAGAGAGATTAAAAAACATGAGGAGCTTCGCCGCCAAGGCAAGGTAAAGAGCTACGACAACGTTGACGATATTATGCGGGACCTTCTGACGGATGAAGTCGATTGAATATACGAAGCAGTTCCAAAGACGGTTGAGACAGCGTTACATTCATCAGCCAAAAGTCATAGAACGTTTTCACAGGAACTTGGAACTCTTCCGGCAAGGGGTTAGAAAAGAGCCGATTAACGATCATCCCTTGACGGGACAGCTTAACGGTCTTCGAGCTTTCTCTGTAGGTGGCGACGTGCGAGTTGTGTATCAGGAAACCAAAGATCGTTACTTGCTTCTCGATATTGGTTCGCATAATCAGGTATATTGACCAGTTTCTCGTACATGTGCTCCAAACTACTCTGTAGTTGGTTCCATCTAATGTCGCATTGGCGCACCAGTAGGGACACACACGAGACATCTCGTATACCTCATTTTCGTTTGGTACTATCCTAGCTGCGCGGCAAGTGCTTATAGAGATGGTCCAGGCTATATTCCTGGCGCAGAAGCGGCTTGAGGTCGTCCAGCGTGACACCGATTTTGACGCCGGGGTTAAGCGTGCCGTGCGGATCAAATATTTTCTTCACTTTCACAAAGAGTTCGTAGACCTCCTGGCCGTACAGCTTGGGCAGGTAGGGCGCGCGCAAACGGCCGTCACCGTGCTCGCCCGTGGTCGTACCGCCCAGCGAGATCACGAGCTTGTAATACTCATCCATGAGCTTGAATGCCCGCTGACGGTCGCCAATCTGGCTTAGGTCCAAAAGCGGCTGCACTTTCAGGTTGCCGTCACCCGCATGGCCCCAAACCGCCGCATGCAAATGGCTGCGCTCAAAAATATCGTAGATTCCGGTCAGGAACGCATTCAGTTGTTCGACCGGCACTGTGCCGTCTTCTATGAGCGGCAATGCTTTGGCGTTACCGGTCGCAGGTGTCAGGGCGACCGCCGACAGTTCGCGTAGTTTCCACAGTTTTTCCTGTGCGTCGATATCCGGTGCAATCTGTACGCGCGTCGCATAGCGCTGGAGTATTTTGGCGCCTTTCTTGGCCTGCTTCTTTTGAATGCGGCCGGGGTCGTCGTATTCCACCAACAACACAAACTTGGGGTACGGGCTGCTCACGAGCCCTTTCAGGTAGCTCGGGTTGAGCGATTCTGCCATGGCGAGTAAGTTACCGTCGACAAGTTCTATAGCGCTCGGCAAGTCGCGGTCCTGCCTAAGCGCGGTAACCGCCGATTGCAGGTGCTGCGCATCGTCAAAGAAGGCGGCAATAAGGGCAGTTTCGGGGTTGTGGGGATCGGTATCCAACGTAACTTCGGTTATAATGCCGAGCGTTCCCTGGGAACCAATAAACAACGGCGTCAGATCAAACGAGCCATCCTTGTGCTTAACGTCCTGCAGGTCATAGCCGGCGCTGTTCTTCGTCACGTTGCGTTTCAACTGGTCAGTTGTGGCTTTATTTTCCTCTAACAGCGCGTCGAGCGTACGGTAGACCTCCCCTTCGAAGGTTGATAAACCCAGCTTTTTGCCGAGTTCGCGCTTGCTCAGCCGCTCTGTTACGATCACTTCGCCATTGGCCAATACTACCCTCAGGCTGCGGACATAATTGCGCGTATCACCGTATTTGACGCTCCGCTCGCCGCTGGCATTATTCGCGGCCGCGCCGCCGATTGTAGCATATTCCAGAGAGGCAGGCGCCGGCGGCAGGAATCGCCCGTGCGTCTTTAGTGTCTGCTGCAAGGTGCCGTAGTTTGTGCCCGGCTCCACCGTCACGACACCGCTTTTGCTGTCCAGCTCCAATATGCGGTTCATGTGCGCCGGAAAGACCAATATGACACCGGTACCAATCGCGGCGCCGCTCACGTCGCTACCGCCGCCGCGCGCGGTTATCGGTAGCACCCGATTGCGCTCCGCCAGTTGCCACGTAAAGCGTGCTGTTTTGCGCACATCGTTCTCGGACCTAGGATAGACCACCAGCGACGGCGCAATGGTCAGTATACTTTTATCCGTTGCAAAGTAGCGGCGCGCATCTGCCGACGACACAACCTCCCCTGTTATGTGCTCCTGCAAATAATGAGCTAACTTGTTCATGCTGTATCTGTTGCCTGCCACGCTTTGGTAATTGCTTCTAGCTGCTATGATAGCACAATTTGCGCTTACGTTGCGCCGCAGCCGCTGATGTCGGTCACAACACTTTACCGTCGGCTCGCGGTCTGAGAACACAGTGCGTATTCTTGCCTATACCGGTAGAAGCTTATGAACGTTTTCACGACTATCATAAAATCTCTTTGAATTGAGCGTAATTAGATTGAAATCGGCTACAATACGTCAATGTCAGCCTAAGGGAACGGCTAACCACGGTAAACATCCCCGTGGCAGAGACTACGGAGAACGGGTATAAAAATACACTTTACTATTCAAACGTGTAGTGTTAGAATTTATTGTTTTCAACAAAACAACTAAGGAGAACACATGGAACATCAACCTGACAGTCAAGATGATGCCCCGCGCACCGCTTTCGAAGACCTCGCGTCCGAGCAGCAAATGACGCCTAGCAGGGAGGATGAAACGACGTCGCGTTTCGTCACTACTCTTGGTGATAAGGATTATACTGACTTTGATTCCGATGATGCGTGATCATATCAATTTATACACTAACATTGGGAGGCCAGTTAGTTGTAACTGTATGACCCGAATAAATACTGAACCTGGCTATCTTAGGATCCGGTGGACAAAATAGGGTCCTTAACGCTTTTACTAGGCTAGCCCATGAGAAACAAAAGTATATTTATCGCCACAAACAGTATAGACAGTCTGTGCGTCCAGCCAGTTGCAGAGTATATTGGCGCCGCAGGCTATAACCCGATTGTCTATGAGAGTGACAAAGTTTTTGCTGGTCAGAAAGCGCTCTGGCTTTCCTTTGATTCGGCTGGTCAAGAGCTTCAAGCTGAATACGCTGGGCAGACGATCAGTCGGGAGACAGTGGCCGCTGCTTGGTATAGACGTCCAAGCCAACTACAGCTCGATATGGTGGATAAGGCCAAACAGTTCCGGATCGAAACTGAAGTCAGAACACTGCAGCGAGGGTTATGGTCGGTCATACCAGATGAAAGATGGCTTAACGCGCCAGCAAATATACGAATCACTGAGGATAAGCTCACACAATTTGCTGTGGCAAAGCAGGTAGGTTTTTTAGTCCCCACTACTGTCGTGAGCAATAGCTGGAAGCAAGTCCGGGATATGCTACCAGCGCCATTAATAATGAAAATGCAAAGTGGGATTCTGCACGACAACGGCAAGTTGAAGCTTATGTACACGACAGTTCTTGATGAGCAAGCTTTAGATAAGCAAGCCACAAGCAAACCTTTTCCGGGAATATTTCAAGAATATATACCTAAGGCCCGGGAATGGCGCATTACCGTCGTCGGAGAAGAGGTGTTTTCGGCGGCGGTTTATACTACAGGGGAAGCAAAAACCGATTGGCGGAAATACCAGTCCGGTAACGACGTTGAGTTTCGAAGCGAAAAGATCAACACCGACATTCAAGAAAAATGCATTAAATTTTTACAGAAAGTCGGACTCACTTATGGCGCGTTTGATTTCATTGAAAGCCCAGACGGACGAATCACTTTTCTGGAGGTAAATCCAAACGGTCAGTACATGTGGCTGGAGAGCCGCCTAGGCCTACCCATCTCCAGAGCAATCGGCGCCAAACTTATTGACATTGCTAGGACAAATAACGGTTAGCCGCTACAGTCGTAAATTGCCATAAAACTCGTGGCAAACAGGACTAATTTGGTGCGCGAGAGAGGACTTGAACCTCCACGAGTGTAACCTCACTAGTACCTGAAACTAGCGCGTCTACCAATTCCGCCACTCGCGCTCGTCGAAGTCTACATCACTGCCTCGTTTTGCCGCGAGCGGCAAAAGCTTCGGCTTGCGATTACGCTTCTCCTCTCAAAACTTCAAACGGTCGACTTCGCTCCCTGGTTTGAAGTTTTGGTAAACTGCTAAATGAGACAAACCCTACGGTTCTTCTATAGCTTCACGCGGTGTCGTTCTAATTCTTTAATTTGATAGAACGGCTCCGGTTCGGCATATAAACTTCACTAACCGCTCAGTTTATCATCGCGCCGGGTTCCGAATAAATCGGAACTCGGGCTGCTCTTTTCCCTGGAGCAGCTGAAATGAGATACAGGAACGTTGTTATCGTATCTGTTTTTTCGGAAAAACGCAAGGAGAGCGAGAAGACTCTACGGCGTTACCCAATTCAGGTGAATCATCCAGTTCTGAACGTTATCGAAGCGGTCGGCATCGGTATTAATCTGGTTGGTGCCCAGGCCGTATACCTGAACATGCGAGATGTACAGCAGGCGTGGTTGGTATAGGCCGAGCGCCGGCGCATCCTTCTGCCAAGCTTGCAAGAAGGAGCGGTACTTGATGGCCCGCAACTGATTGTCCAAGCGCGTTCGTCCGGCTTCCAGGGCAGCATCGGCGACCGGCGAGGAATATTCCGAGAAGTTTAGCCGGTTGGGAGAGAGCACGTTGGCTTGTGTACTGTCCCAATATACAAACACGTCGGGGTCGGAGCCGATGGAAATCCCATACAACACCGCCTGGTATGAATGCCGCGCCAACCCGCTCTGGAACGCATCGGGCTGCAACGGCTGCAGTTGTACATCTACACCGAGTAACTTCCACTGATCGCGCAAATGTCTGGCAACTGGCATATATTCGGTATCTTGGGCAACAGAGAGAAAGAATGTAAGCGGCTGGCCGTTTTTCATCCGCACACCCTTTGCACCCATCTGCCAGCCGGCCGCGTCGAGCAGTTTGCCGGCTTGATCGGGATGATTCGTAACCTGGGTGTACGCCGGGTCATAACCCAGCTGTCCTTTTAATAGTGGACCGTCGACCGACAGGGCTGGATAGCCGAGCCGGGCAATTATTGCTGAGCGGTCGGCCCCAGCCACGAGCGCCTGGCGCACACGCGCATCCTTCAGAACCGGATCGGTGGTCTTGAAAAACACGAACGTGCCTGCGGTAAGCGGCAGGTCATAGACGTGGGGCGACTTTTCCCGGGCAATACCCGCCGGCACTTGGTCCAACCCGGCCATGGCCGTTATCTCCTTGCGGTGGTAAGCTGCCAGCATCGCCGGACGATTAGCGTACGCGTGGATACTGAAGCTGTCGAGCCTGGGAGCGCCTGCCCAGTAGCCGGCAAACGGCCTGAGAATGATCTGTTCTTCGGCGTTCTCGTTTGTACCGCTGACACCGACGGAGCTCCAAACGAACGGCCCCGCCCCCACTGGTGCCGATGCATTGAAGGCGGCGGACCGCAAGTCGGCAACGTCGAGAACCTGCAGTATATGCTTCGGCACGATGCCGTTCGTCAGGCTGTACGGGAATGAACTGAGCGGATTGGGCAGCGAGAAGGTGATCGTCCGGTTATCTACCGCCGCAACCGTAACACCTTGCCAGCTCGGCAGCAGCGGCGACTGCGCATCGGGATTTTGGATCGTCTGGTAAGTAAAAACAACGTCCGCCGCGGTCAGCGGTCGGCCGTCATGCCATCTCAGATTGGGACGCAAGTGCACGGTGTATACAGTCCCGTTCGCATTGGCACTCCACCTGTCAGCTAGGTTACCGGTCAGCTGATTATGGTCGTTGTATGTGAGCAAGCCGGCGAAAAGCAGCTGCGACACGCTGGTGTCAACGTCGTTGACTGCATACAGAGGGTTTGCGGTCGTAAATGTCCCCTCAATACCCTCCGCATACATACCGCCCGGCGTAGGGCGCAGCACCTGATAATACTTTTTCAGCTCTGCCAGCTGCACTACCAAGCCGCCGGCAACCAGTAGGAATAGTAACGTCCAAACGAGCAGGAATTTCCAGATAATCCTGAATTTGCCCAGACGGCCAAGGAAGTTTTTGTCCAACTGCTCGTTCGTTCCTACGACCAATTGCAGCACTCGGGCCAATTGCTTGCGCCTGGTCCGGCGGAAACGTAGCTTGAAGGTGTGGAAGCTCATACGAAGTCGTGAACGGCTAGCTGAGTATCCCCAATATGAGCGACAACGCAAAGACGACTGCGCAGACGATGGTCAGCTGAAAAATAGTCTTATCCGTACCGCGGCGCGAGGTATTGACTTCGCCCGCACCGCCAAGCCCCGCGCCCAAAGAAGCGCCGCGCGTCTGTATTAGTATCAGAACGGTCAGTAAGATCATCGAGGCAAGCGTAATGTAACCGAAGACGCTCATATGGTATGTACTCCTAACGTACTGCTGTTACCACATAGTTTACCAGCCCGACCACCATTCCCGCAAATACCGCCGCCCAAAAGCTGGTAATCTGCAGCGGCGCGTAGACTTTGCTTACCAAATAGACCATCAGGCCGTTAATAATAATTATGAACAGCCCGAGCGTCAGCACCACAACCGGCAGCGATAAAAGAACGAACACCGGCTTTATAACCATATTCAGGACGGCCAGGATAAAACCCGCAAGGATGACGGCGCTCAAACGGCCGCCGTAACTAATGTGGCTACTGAGCAGCCCGGCGGCAATCCAAAGCCCCAGGCTGCACGCCAGCCAACGCACCAGGAAACTCGGAATCATACTTTTTATTGTATCGCAGACGCCGGACATCGCAAAAAAAGGGATTACACGAGACTGCGCGGCAGCGCATCGGTAAGGACGCGGTTGCCGTCCTTCGTTATAAGTACATCATCCTCGATCCGGATGCCGATTGCTTCACCGCGGATGTATATACCCGGCTCCACGGTGAGCACCATCCCGGGCTCTAACGGCTGATCGTACACCCCCACGTCGTGCGCATTGAGCCCCAGAAAATGCGACGTAGCATGCGGATAAAATTCCCCCACCGTCTCCTTCTCGATCGTCTTGATAAGCCCAAGTTCCCGCAGCTTCTCTCCCATAAATTCGTGGACTTGTTGCTCGTACGTTTTGGGTATGGCGCCCGGCACAAGCCGCGAGACGGCGAAGGCGCGCACTTCCAGTACTGCTTCGTGCACCGCTTCCTGGCGCCGGTTCGGTGCATTGCCAAGGCTGATGGTGCGAGTAATATCTGCTGCATAGTGATTATATTCGGCTCCAACATCACACAATAGAAGTTCGTCAGCCGACAAGGCGCCGTCGTTGCGCTCATGATGCAGCGTGCAAGCCCGCGGGCCGCCGGCGATAACCGGCGCAAAGGCATGGCCGCGCGCTCCATATTTACGAAATGCGCGGGTTAACTCGGCTTCTACTTCATACTCGTACGCGTATTTCGCGCGCTTGGCGGGGCGCAAGCTCTGCTTCAGGCCGGCAATCGTGATATCTATGGCCTTTTGCAGCGCCGCCAGCTCTGCCGGCTGCTTACGCATGCGCTGGCGGGCCACGTGCTCGCCGATGTCCAGCAACTCCAGTTCTTCGTTACACGATTTAAGCTTGGTGATCAAGCGCTGGCGGGCCGGGTTGGTGTACAAGCCGAGCGCCTCGATGTAGGCCGGCGGTGCTGCGAGCGTCGCAGCATGCTTAACATGATCCAGACGCGCGCCAAGGCGCTTCCAACCCTGACGGTCGTCAAGAATTGTGTCGATGCCCGAAATCCGGCGCAATTCCGCCTCGTCAATCGCCCCGTCGAATGCTACCCGGTTCGGTTCGCGGCTGGGGACAATCAGGTATTCCTTGTCTTTGTCGCACACCAACACCACATCCGGCTCATCGATGCCGGTGTAATACCAAAAGCTGGCGTCTTGGCAGAAAGGGTACGGCGTGTCGCCGCCGCGCTGCAGCTGGCCATTGGCCGTAAGAATAATCGGCGCCGTGCCGGTGAATAACTGTCTGAGCCGCGCCCTGTTGCCGGCAAAAAAATCACTCCCAAACATACGCAAACACCATCCTCTTTCTTTGGTGAGAGTGTACTCCAGCCGCAACATAAAAGAAAGCCCCAGTAGTACCGGGGCTTTCTTTTGACGAACGTTCGTCAGCAATTATGCTGCTTTTGGCAGTCCCTCTTCATCTTCTTCATCGTCATCCTTTTCATCAACAGTCGCCTCGCGCAACTTTCTCTGTTGGTCCTGCTCGAACATAAACGCAGCCTGTGCAGCCATCGCTTCCGAAGAACCGAATCCCAACCTGGTAGCTACAGCACTATGCAACATTGTAGGGGGAACCATAGGGCCATACACGCCCCGCTCATGTGCACTGGCTTCAATGGCGTCAATAATTTGATCAGCACCGTTGTGGGCTTCAAAGAATACGGCTGCCGCTATCGTGCGGGCATCGCCCCCATACATGTACGCAGCATCGCTTAGTATCGCATCGGCGTTCATAAAAGGCTGATCAGTAGATGTAACGTTCCACATCTCATAAACTGAAACCATAGCAACTGCTGATCGGCCCACTTCAGCGGCCACAGGCTGTTGGCCTACCTCTGGTATCGGCAAAGATTCTACAGGTGTTGTATTCATATTCACTCCTGATTATAGCATAACAGTTGTTTTTATACAAATACCATTATACCACTCCCGTTTTAGCGGACAAGATGGAATTTTATATACGCCGCCAAGGCGTTATAGTGCCTGGCGCAGAGCCAGATATCCAGAATAAGCAGAGCCGGAAATACTATCAAAGTCTCGACGTGCTTGCCGGTAGTTATCCGAAGGGCCTTAATCGGCGGAAAGCCGAGCTTCCACGGAAGCGGCAGCAGCAGCGGCACCCCTTCCTTAGTCAGCATATCCATAATAAGATGCGACACTACACCGATCAGGAAGGCATACCAGACCAGTTGGATGTTAACATGCGGCATGATCGGGTGCAGAAAACGCAGCAGCAGGTTCGCCAGCAGCCCGAAAAGCCCCAACCCAAGCAGCGAATGGCTGATGTACCGGTGCCCGCCTATCAATTTATCCGCTACCTTGCCGATAATATGGCCCACCGGCAAATTACGCCAGAACGGCGCCGTCGGCTGGTCGATGTCCGGCACGATGCCCCCGATCTGGTTGGCGAGAATGGCTACCAGCGCCGTCGAAAGCGTCAGCGTATGTACCGGTAGCACCAGAACCGTTAGGCCCAATGCGGTAATAGCTGCGAGGTCGTGCGTACGGGCGGTCATACTGCTTATTGTAACCTATCACACATCTCGCACCACACCAGACCAAATCGGGCAAAGCCCGCCTTGTTCTGGTGTTCTCAGCACTGGGCACGATTTTTCCTTCCGATGCTCAGTCAACGTACTTCTTTGTACGTTTCCTTCCGCTTCTCAGGAAGAAATCGCACCCAGCACTAAGTGCGAAATGTGTGTCTATGACTTTACAGACTCGTCCTGGCGTTGTTCGCGCTTTAATGGACGCAGATATTGCCGGAGGATCGTGGCCTTTTTCTCACCCAACTCTTTATCCAACTCCCAGTCGCGGGCTTGCATGATACCGCGCATACTGCCGAAGGTGCGCAACAGCTTTTTGCGCGTCGCCGGCCCGATGGTGGGAATGTCATCGAGCAGGCTAGCCGTCTGGCGTTTTACCTTCAGCACGGAGTGATAGGACACGGCAAAGCGGTGCGACTCGTCGCGGATACGCTGCAGCAGCTTCACCAGATTCGTGCTGTGCGGCAAACTGACCAGGATGAAATTATCTGTTTCTGAAGCGTAGCCGCCGAGTCGGTGCAGCTCCGGCGAATTGAGAATAACATCAGACCGTTCTTTGTCGATCACGATCTGCTCTTCCCGCTTGGCCAGGCCGATAAACGGTATGGACGATTGCCCCATTTCGTCACGGGCGCGGATGGCGGCATCCAGCTGCCCCTTGCCGCCGTCTATCAGCACGACATCCGGCTTGCCCCACGCCTTGACGTTCTTTTCGCTGAAGCGCCGCGTAATCGTCTCGTGCATATTGTAGAAGTCGTTGTTGTGGTCTTTCTTAGTCTTGAACTTGCGGTACTCGCGCTTGTTGCTGACACCGTTGGTAAAGACCACCATGCTGGCGACTACATCGGTGCCTTGCATGTGCGAGATGTCGTAGCCCTCAATCCGCCGGGGTACCACAGACAAGCTTAACAGGTTAACTAATTCGTTGAGGGCGTGGTCCTTGCTGATGTCCTGGAATTCTTTGTCACTAAAAATTACTTGACGTGTTAAGTTTCGCAGCGCGAACAGCTGGTTGCGCAATTTGGCGGCTTTCTCGAAGTCTTCAGCATGCGCAGCTACCTTCATATCGCCCTCCAGCTCACGCTCCACACTCTTGCGCTTGCCTTCGATGACCGACATCAGTTTCCGCAAGTTGGCACGGTAATCTTCCAGCGATGTCCTGCCCTCTTCCAGGCCCGGATCCAGCCCCAGGTGGTAATACAGCGTAGCCCGCTTTTGCCCGGGTATGCGGCGGGTGGCAAACGGGAAGATACGCCTGAGCGCCTTGAGCGCCTGACGAATGCTCAACGAACTGAGATATGGGCCGAAGTAGCGCGCGCCGTCATCCATTGGACGGCGTGTAGTCGTGACCGTCGGAAAATCGCAGTCGTAGTCGATGCGGATGTAGGACATCGACTTGTCGTCGCGCAGCAGAATGTTATAGCGCGGCATGTAGCGGCGAATCATCTCCGCCTCCAAAAACAGCGCCTCGATCTCGCTGTCTACCACCATCCAGTCGGTGTCGACTATCTCCGCTACCAATGCGTCGGTCTTGGGGTCGCGCAAACGCGACTTCTGAAAATACTGCCGCACCCGGTTGCGCAGCACCGCCGCCTTGCCGACATAGATAATCTCGCCCGACCCGTCTTTATGAAAATACACGCCCGGCTCTTTCGGCAATCCTTTCAGCTTCTCCGCCAGCTGCTCTGTCATATGTTTAATTATACGTCTGATAGGCTGGACATCTTAGCCGTATAGCAAGTATGCGCGGCGACCAGCTAGAATAAGCTTTCGGCTGTAGCGAGCTCGTAAGCTGGGGGTGCTATTTCTGCTCGATAGTAGCAAACAGTGCCCGGTGGTCAGACACGTAGGTATCGGGACAAATCACTTTTTTGATAGCATACTTTGATGATGGAGCAACAATATAGTCAAGCGTGCCATGATTTTTTGGCATTGACTCATATTTTGTAATGTCAGTGCTTAAGGTGTAGCCTTTTAGCCGGTTCTCTTTGTAGACGCTTAGATCAAAAATATTAAAGTCACCTTGTATGATTGGCTCCAATTTTCTACTTTCGCACAGATCCATCAATTCATTGAGGTGAAGATCCGAAAATAGATCGCTATTACCGAAGTGCACGTTACAGACATCAACCATTGTACCGTTGACGTCGATCTTACAGGATAACACCGAGCACACTTCATCGTGATCAGGGTGTTGACGCAAGAAGTAGGTCTCCGAAGATATGACGGGATGTTTAGATATCAGTGCTAAGCCATACGAAGCCCTGATAGTCATGTTGCCATTTTTGTCTATCTGGCCATCCCTGCCATAGGTTGGGGCAAACACTCGGTATTTATAGCCACAGCTATCAGCAATAAAGTCTGACTGCGGATAGGGTGAGAATGACGCATTGGTCTGGGCTTCTTGGAACGTAATGAGATCAGGATCTAACTCTTTCGCGAGTGAGACTATGTTATCCCTCCGGTTCTGCCAGTCGAAGTAACACCAGAGGTTGAGGGTCATGGTTTTGAGCATGTTATGTGATTATCTCCTTCATCCTATAGTACTCTAATGCCTTTGATCTCGTCTCCTGCGAGGCTGATGGGTTCCTAGTGATAAGTTTGATTAGATAGGAGCCCTTCTCATTCTCGACCAACCAATCGGCGAGCTTTAGTAATGTACCGTCTTCCGTGGCTGATGAGCATACGACCGCCATGAGGCCACCCCATACTCTATCCAGGGAGCTATGCATCAGGCTTTCGGCAATAGCATCCATGTCGCGTCCAGACGGATTGTTTACCATAGTCAACCATGCGCTGAAAGTTACGACTGAATGCGGATACTTTGAGTCACCCGTTACGGCATCTATGCAGGCTTTTGGCAAATCTTTCTTGGGTAATGCCAGCAGCTTCTTTAGCTCATCGGCAGCGGGATGCTCTGCCAAAGCCTTTGTGAAGAGCGTATCTACGGTGTACTCGATCTCTTTGCGAGCTACGGCGTAGTTCTCCACGAATTGGCTCGCATCCATAATGCCGAGCGCTCTAAACTTTTCTCTACAGAAGTTATATATCGCTTCAAGGCTTGCAGGTGAGGCATATCTATTCGCAGGGTTCTTTGTGACATCATATTCGGACTATGGTTCTTGCCGATGCTCAGCTCCATAGCAATGCGCCGGTGGCCGTAGGCTTGATGTGCAAGCAGCTTGGTGGCACCATCAATGGTGTAGCCGATGGCGTATTGCTCTTTGACGAAGCTGACCACTTGCTTGCAGTCGGTGATGAGCTCATCAGTGGCATAGGCTTCGATGGCGCGCTCCTGTCCGGATGTCAGCTTGCCAGCGTAGCCGCAGCGAGCCAGTCGGTAAGGAGCCGACGCTTACGGAACTTATTGCGCCACTTCTTTACCGTGTCCTCATCCAGGCGGAAGATGCGAGCTACGTCAGCAGGCCGGTAGCCGTCTTCCAGCGCCAGGATAATACGGATTCTGTCAGCTGTTTTCTTGTCCTTGGTGGTGTAGGCCAGTTGTTCAAGCAGAGCTCGTTCGTCAGAGTCAATAGCGGGCGTTGTTGGCATAGCGGTTTTTGTTTTAGCTGAATCTGCCTCCAGTTTAGCAGGCTGGGGATGGAAAGCAATTTAGGAAGGGTATACATTGGGAAGTATATGTCAGCTTCGGACTTTAATGTAATTTTTATTTCCGCATTTGCCGGACTCGCAATAAGCCTTGCTCTTCTAAGGGGTTTGCGCATACGCCCACCCGTTATAAAGTTTGACGACGCAGGGCCAGACGATGGATCTTCGATAATTATTTCTATCTATACAACGGGTGCCGGCTTACAAAAGGTGTCTGACGGCACGCTGCTCGGGTTACATTACGACTTACTAATCACCACCGACGAATCCATTCCGGAAGGCTTACCGGACGGCATCGTACCAGCTCCCTCAGGGCAGATTATCATGAACCTTGGATTGCCCGAGAAAAGCAGCGTGCACATCGCAGGCTTCAGCCTCAAGGATGAAACGTCTCGTTACCTTCTCAGTAATACCAATCTAGACAATGCGATGACGACGGTAAAGTTAGAGGGAGATTTCCCTGATCACTTTAAGCTTTATTGCACGAAAGATCGCGAGCTGGAACTACTTGAGATACTTGATCCGACTAGATCCGACTAGAATGGCATTTCTGGTAGACTTTTGCGAAAAACTCAACTTTGAGCTGGTTGAAAATAACCTGTACTTTGTCCAGCCGGAGACTAACGATCAAACCGTGAACAATGTATCGGTCGTTGAAGCCGCGGAAGACTTTGCCGAGAAGATACTTCCGACGCTTCAGAGGATGACTAATCCGGTTGATACCGTTAATTCAAATGAAGATTCAGGCCAAGCCGCTGTTAATCAGTAGCAGATGGCGGCTAGACGGCCGCCGCTTCGGCGCATTCAGATGAGCAAGTTGGATGATCTGCGGCGCAAGTTTGGCACAGCAGGACAAGCCGGTTGCATTGCTGATTGGCGCAATTTTCGTGGTTGCTGGTTTTGACGCTGCACCGGACGCATTGGCCGATATCTTTTGAGCTATCACTGAATGCTACATTCATACGCCGGTCAAAGACGTAGCACTTGCCTTCCCAGTGGCCATTGTCGCCATAGCGCTGGCCGTATTTGACGATGCCGCCTTCTAGGTGGTAGACATCTTCAAATCCTTTATGCTTCATATACGCGCTGAGGTATTCGCAGCGGATGTCGCCGGTGCAATACGTCAGCACGGGCCGGTCCTTCGGCAGTTTTTCCAGCGCCTGCTTTACATCTTTGAACCTCTTGATCTTGGGTTTGATGGCGTCCTTGAACGCGCCGATATCGGACTCGTAGTCGTTGCGGGCGTCGAAAATAACAGCATCCGGATGGTCCTCAATATATTTATGCCACGCTTCGGGCCGCAGGGGCGTGCCTCCGTTAAACACATCAAAATCTTCCTCGGGCGCCAGCGTTACCAACTCTTTGCGCACCTTTATACTGAGACGCGGAAAGTCTTCGCGGGCGCCATCGCTCCATTTATACTCAATACCTTTGAATTCCGGTGTGCGGTTCATCGCGCGCACGTACGCTTTCACATCTTCCAGATCGCCGCCGAGCGTGCCGTTTATACCGTGTTCGCTCAGGATAACCCGTCCCCTCAGGTTCAGCCGCAGACACAGCTCACGCTGCCACCGCACGGCCATCTGCGGATCCGGCAAACGCACAAACTTGTAATACAGGATAATTTTCGCATATAGGGTCTAGGATCTGACGAACAGCCACACGATAAAGAGAACTGCCAGGATGACGAAGGCGGCGACATTGGCTACGACAAGGGCGACGGGGACAGACGGCTGCCCGTGTGCCGGCAACAGCGAACGACGCGGGCTTGGCGGCAGCAGCGGCTCATCACTATCAATGCCGGGCGGCAGTGCTGGCTGAGTCTGCTGGGCAAGTATTGCGACTGCTTGGGAAACGCCGCCTGTGGCAGGGCTAGCGGAAAGCGTGCCCATGCGAAGCTTGGGATCGCGCTCGTAGCTGCTCCGGACCTTTTCTTCCACCAGAACCTTCCGTACATCACCCCCGCGCTGATACTCGGCCACAATCCGACGCAAACTCGGTCCGCTGATGTCGCGGCTTTCATACGCCTGGCTGACACTCTCGCCGTCGACCACAATCTTATCGGCAACTTCCAGTAGTTCATGCTGGCTCATCGCTTCTACGGGTTTGAGGTACGGCGGCGGAGCCTCTGAGGTCGATCTGATGGTATTCGGGCGTTCAAATGGCCGTTCTTGCAGCCCGGACGGAACGGAGGGTGCGCGCTCCAACGGCGGGCCTAACGGACGCTCGCCAGTCGTAATAGGAGCGCTCCGCGAATCGGCACGCTCGGTCGGTGACGCTTCTAACAAAAGGCCGGCAGCGGCAGCAAGCGGCGCAGCTTCCGCGATACGCTCGAATAGCGGCTTTGGCGGAAGTTCTCTGCCTCGTGAGGAATCCCCTTCTTGCGAGGGCCCCGGTTCCGGTGCAGACGGATATGCAGCTTCGGCAGTTTTCGCAGCGGCTTGCGTCCGGTTTTCGGCAGCAGTCAACGCCGCGGTGTGTTCGCGGGACATTTGCCGGATTTGTGATGCTTTGTTGGCCAAGTCTGCTTGTACTGCTAATTTTTCAACTTCCTTAACTTCTAGTCGCTCCCTAAGTGACAGCTTCTCGGCTTCGGCTTTTTTGAGTTCCTTCTTCGCGCCATGTTTGGCAAGGAACCAGCCTGCTACGCCGCCAAGCAACAGTCCTCTTAAGATTGCGCTCCGCTCATTGGTCGTCGGGTCAATACCCTCAACAGGCGACATAGTTGCGGCAACGCCGCGCCCAAACTCACCGCGCATACCGGGCACCATCCCGCCTGCAGCGCCAAATTGGCCGTAGCCAATGCGCGGCGGCTGGCCCCCTGCGGCACTTGACCGCCCCGCCGCCTGCGCCGCGTCCCAGTCATATCGGGTACTATCCATATCTTCATACGTTAGGCCCGATTGTTCATTCACCGACCCGGCAACTGCTTCTCCTGGCAAAAGTTGGTCATCAAGTGCCTCAGTAACCGGCACACCGTGAGCAGATTCACCCAGTCCAAGCAGCTCTGAGAATCTGGCAAATTCCGCCCCAAAAATCGTGCCAACGCTTGGTGCTTCTGCCTGTTCGGCAGCTGCTCCCGGAAGCTGGATTAATCCTTCCCTGACTCCCTTTAAGAATGCCTCAACGTCCTCAACCGCCCGTTTCGCGTCAGGGTCATCTTCCGCGATCGCTTCGGCTTCGAGTTCAGGAATCCGCTTTTCTACATCTTGTAATGCCGCTTCCTTAAGGTTGCCTGGGGTACTCTCTTCATACCCTGGAGCAGCCACGATTTCAATCACCTGTTCCGCGGTGATTGATTCGACCGGTTTTTCAGCCTCAATCGTATCTTCTGTCAGTTTCTTAGCCTCGGCCGCCGGTGTCGATTCTTTCTTGACCTCGAACGGTTTCTTCGGCAGGATCCGTTCCCATACGGAACCCTCGGCCGGCCCGCCTGTTTCTTTGCTTGGATTACGGAAGTCTAGTGAAATATCGGCAGCTTCGCCGGCGGTCCGCTCTTTGCCAGACTGGGAGGCTTTATCCTGTTTGTCTTTGCTGTCCTTTTTCTTTTTCGACTCAGAGTTTCCCGAACTGCCGCCAAATGGCGGCAGTGCGCCATAATTTTCGTGTCCTGGGTAGTTTTCCGTCATAGGATATATAGGCGAGATAAGACAATACCTTAAAAAGGGTGTTGCCTTTCACCTGCGGCTATTATAAGATAACCTCTAGTGATTAGCAATTAACCGGAGACGGCCGCAATGTTTTGTATTATCTTCGCTTCAGTCGCCGGCGCTCCGGCAGTTGCCTGATTTCTCTTTTACGTTCAAAAATTAAAGCCCTTTGTCACTTACGTTTACTATCAGTTAGTTTCCCGCGGCCCAGTAGGAGGGGACGCACGCTATGAACACGACCAAATTAACTCTAAAACTCTATTGGCAGCACGCCTGGCGCTACCCATATAAGGTAATCGGTATACTGATCTTCACGCCGCTGACCATTTTGGCCGGATCGTTCCTGACCGTGCTGATCACCGCCCGGATATTAAGCCGGCTAAGCACTCACAGCTACATACCGGGACATTTATGGGCAAGTTTCGGTCATGACTTGACAGCCTACGCACTCCTGCAAATTTCCAGCGGTATGATCGGTTGGCGGATCGTTGACATCCTCACCTGGAGGCTGGAAGGCAACGTCGAACGTGACATTGCTCAGCGAGTATTCGATCATCTACTTACCCAGAGTCCCAACTTTCACGCCAACCGCTTCGGCGGATCGCTAGTATCACAGACCAATAAGCTGATGGGAAGCTATATACGGTTTGCCGATACGACCATCTTTCAGGTTATCCCTTTGCTGGCTGCGCTGGTGTCCGCCGGCATAATTTTGAGCTTGAGAGCACCGGCGTACGCCGCCGTGCTGATTATTTTTTCGCTGATATATATGACTAGTGCCATATTTGTAACAAAGCGCGTCCGCAAGCGCAGCGCCGAACAGGCAGCCGCCGAGAGCCAGCAGACCGGCAACCTGGCCGATGCCGTTACGAATGTCATGGCTATTAAGAGCTTTGCGGGCCGCCAATACGAAAATAAACGGTTCGCCGATACTACCGAGAAGACGTTTGGCTTGCTGTTGCGTCTGATGCGTGCTCATAACACCCAGCAAGCGTACTTCGGAACCATGAGCAACGGCATACTGGTGCTGTCGCTCTTTATGGCAATCCTGAGCGCTATGCAGTTCCACGCGAACCTGGCGGCTGTTTTCCTGATCCTGAGCTACACCGGCAACATCTCCCGAGGCCTGTTCGAATTCAGCAACAGTACGCTCCGCAACTACAACCGCTCGCTGGGTGATGCTGCCGATATGGTGACTATCCTGCAGATCAAGCCGGAGATCGCGGACCCTGTCCGACCCGAAGAATCCCGAATCCATCGCGGCGATATCAGCTTCGAAACGGTCGTCTTTACCCACGACGGGGCGAATGACGCGCTCTTCAACGGCCTGACCATACGCATTAAGGCGGGCGAAAAGGTCGGCTTGGTCGGGCACTCCGGCTCCGGCAAAACAACATTTACTCGGTTGCTGTTGCGCTTCAGCGACATCGACAGCGGGCAGATAACCATTGACGGCCAGGACATCAGCCGGCTTACGCAGGATGATCTGCGGCGGCATATCGCCTACGTACCGCAAGAGCCTGTCCTTTTTCACCGCTCACTGGCAGAGAATATCGGCTACGGAAGGCCGGATGCCTCGCAGCAGGAGATCGAAGCAGTAGCGAAGCTGGCGCACGCGCATGACTTCATCACACTGCTCCCGAACGGCTACGAGACGCTGGTGGGCGAACGCGGCGTGAAGCTGAGCGGCGGCCAGCGCCAGCGCATTACCATTGCCAGAGCCATTCTGAAGAACGCACCTATTCTGGTTCTGGACGAAGCCACCTCCAGCCTGGACAGCGAAAGCGAAGCGCTCATCCAAAGCGCCCTGTGGAAGCTGATGGAAGGCCGCACTGCCATCGTAGTCGCCCACCGCTTAAGCACCATTCAGAAGATGGACCGCATCATCGTCCTGGACGACGGCCGCATCGTCGAGCAGGGTTCGCACAAAGAGCTGCTGCATGCCAATGGCGCATATGCCAGGCTCTGGACCCGCCAGTCCGGCGGCTTCATAGAGGAGTAGCACGAAATGAGAGAAACCCTTTGGTTTCTCTCATCGCGCCGGACGCCGGAGTAAAGTCCGCCATCCTCGGGCTGCTCTTTTCCTCAAACTACAGGGCGCTTACAATGCTTGCGGATAATTGAAAACGCTCTATTTTCCGGTAGCAAGTTCAGCAGGTTCGTCGGTTGGAGTTTCCACAGCGCCCTCTTCCGGAGCCGCAGCTGTTTCGATTTCTTTCTCAGCCGCACCGCCGGCTCCCTCGTTTGCGGCCTGCAGTGACGCGGTAGTCTCGGCAGTCGCTATCGGATGCTCGGCCTCGGTTAACATTTCAACACCGTCTGGCACCACCACCTGCGCAACGGTTACTTGGTCACCTTCTTTTACGAGTACCTCACCGTCATATTCCAGCACATCCGGAATTTTGTCCGGCACGGCCCGGATTTTCACGCTGTCCAATTGCGTCAACACAATCAAGCCGGCGCGTTCTGCCGGACTGGCTTCGTTGCCCTCAGCATAGCGCGGACGCACCGGCACTTCGGTTTCCACCTTCTGGTTGCGCTTGACGGCATTGAAGACGATGTGCGTCATCTGGTTTTTCTTCGGCTCGAACGTCACTGTCTTGATAAGTGCCGTGTAGGTATGCGACCCGGCCTTCAGGCTGACGGGATGGTGCTTGCCCGCTTTCTGGTAGATCTGCCGCATTGCCAGGTATGGCCCCTGTACAACGACCGACTCCTTGCCGTGGTCGTGGATGACTGCCGGCACGTAGCCGGCCTGCCGCAAACGCTTTACCGCTTTACCGGTTACGGTGCGCGGCTCTAACTCAAGATGCATGGTATCTTCTGACATATTTGTCCCTCTGGTTATTTACCCCTCTAGTATATCATTTGCGCTGGACGCTTTGGGCCAAAGCAGTTAGGATACGTAGTATATGTTTGATGTAACGCACCTGATTCAGACAGGCGGCCTATTGTTAATCGGCATACTTATATTTGCTGAGTCAGGCATGATGGTCGGGCTGTTCTTCCCGGGCGACACACTGCTGCTGAGCGCCGGCGTACTGGCGGCAGGCGGAAAGTTGCCGCTGGCCGCGACCATCGCCGTTGTCGCAGTTGCTGCAATTCTTGGCGATAATGTCGGTTATCACATCGGCCGCCACTTTGGGCGCAGGCTATTCAGTAAGCCGGACAACATCATATTCCGCCACGAGTACATCATGCGGGCCGAAAAATTTTACGAGAAACATGGCAGCAAAACGATGCTGGTTGCCCACTTCATTGCCATTGTCCGCAGCTTTGCCCCGGTCGCCGCCGGCGCCGCCCGCATGGACCTAAAGAAATTTATGCTGTTTGACGCTATCGGCGACATCGCCTGGGCGATTACCCTCATCTTGTTCGGCTATTTCGTCGGCAGCAAAATACCCGGCATTACCCGCTACATCGATCCGTTGCTTATCATCATGGTCCTCGCCTTCCTGCTCCCGACGCTGTACCATGCACTGAAAGATCCCAAGATCCGTCAGAAGCTTAGGCAGCTTATTACACACAATTCCAATCTGCGATAGTTTGCCTTTCGCCGAATAGCGGTGTTATGATGACACCGAATATAATGAGAGTCATTACATGAATCAAGAAGGACAAAGGTATATACAGGATGCCCTAAAGGCTATCGACGGCATCGTCGGGCCTGATGTTTTAGCAAATCAGGACATTCGTGTAGTATACATATCAATTGAGTCGAAATGGAGCAATGCTCTAATATTTACCCTACTTGATGAGGCAGGCGTGGTGTATGATCCGCGGCAAAACGTTGTGGTAGGTAGCGGCGTGCCGGTCCTGGATCTAATGACCGATGAAACCAAAAAGGTCAAGGAAAACTGCCCTGATTTTAAATTCTTCACATTTATCGATCGAGCCGCCCCGCTGCCCAAGCCGCCACAGCTGGCCGCGCCCGATCAGTCCTTATAGCATCTTTTTGAGATATTGGCCGGTGTACGATTCAGCAACTTTAGCTACTAGCTCCGGCGTGCCTTCGGCGATGATCTTGCCGCCGCCGTCGCCGCCTTCCGGACCCATGTCTATCAGCCAATCAGCATTCTTGATAACGTCCAGGTTGTGCTCGATCACGATAATGCTGTTGCCCGTCTTCACTATGGCGTGCAGCATCGCCAACAGCTTCTCCACGTCGGCCATGTGCAGGCCGGTGGTCGGTTCGTCCAGGATGTAGAGCGTGCGGCCGGTGGCGCGCCGGCTCAGCTCGCTGGACAGTTTGATGCGCTGGGCCTCGCCGCCCGATAATGTCGTGGCCGGCTGCCCGAGGCCGATATAGCCCAGGCCCACGTCCACGAGCGTCTGCAGCTTGTTGGCGATAGACGGGATGTTACCGAAGAACTCCAGCGCCGTCTCGCACGTCATATCCAGCACGTCGCTGATGGTCTTGCCTTTGTAGTGGATTTCCAGCGCTTCGCGGTTGTAGCGCTTGCCGTGGCAGACTTCGCACGGCACATACACGTCCGGCAAAAAGTGCATTTCTATCTTTATAATCCCGTCGCCGGCGCAATTTTCGCACCGGCCGCCTTTGACGTTAAAGCTGAAACGCCCGGGGCTGTACCCGCGCAGCCGGGCTTCCGGCGTGTTGGCGAACAGCTCGCGGATGGGCGTGAACAGGCCGGTGTACGTAGCCGGATTGGAGCGCGGCGTGCGGCCGATAGGCGACTGGTCGATGATGATGGCCTTATCGAGCTCTTTAATCCCCTCAATGTCGTCGTGCCGGCCGGGAACGGTACTCGCCCGGTGCAATCTGGCCAGCAGTTCCTTTGCCAGAATATCGTTGATGAGGCTGGATTTGCCCGAGCCGCTGACGCCGCTCACCACCACCAGTTCGCCCAGCGGAATCCGTACGTCGATGCTCTTCAGGTTGTTTTCGCGGGCGCCCTTAATGACCAGCTCTTTGCCATTGCCTTTGCGCCGCGTCTTCGGCACCGCAATCGATTTCTTGCCGGATAAGTACTGCGCGGTAATACTCTCCGGCACTTTCTCCACTTCTTGGGGCGTTCCGGCCGCCACGACGTACCCGCCGTGCACGCCCGCGCCGGGGCCGATGTCGAGCAAATAATCCGCCGTACGGATCGTCTCTTCATCGTGCTCCACAACCAGCACGGTGTTACCCAGGTCACGCAAGTGCTTGAGCGTGGCAATCAGCCGTGCATTGTCGCGCTGATGCAAACCTATGGATGGTTCGTCCAGCACGTACAGCACACCCATCAGGCCCGAACCAATCTGTGTTGCCAGACGGATGCGCTGCGCCTCACCGCCGGACAACGTGGTCGCTCCGCGGAGCAAGGTCAGATAATTCAGGCCTACATCGATCAAAAACTTCAGCCGGGCGCGGATTTCTTTCAGAATCTGCACGCCGATCTTCTGTTCTTTTTCGCTCAGGGTAAGGTTCGAGAACCAGGCACTGGCATCATCAATGGATTGGTCGCAGACGTCCATAATGGACTTACCATTGACCGTTACGGCCAGCACTTCGGGCTTCAAGCGGCGTCCTTTGCAGGCGTAGCAAGGTTTTTCCTGCATAAAGCGCTCAATGTCGCGGCGCATAAAATCGCTGTCGGTTTCGCGGTGGCGGCGCTCCAAATTCGGGATGACACCTTCGTACGTGGCAGTGAAGGAACGCCCGCCGCCGAGCGGGATACTGTAGGTATCCGCACCGGTGCCGTACAGCACCCGGTCGATATCCGCCGGCTGGAGCTGGCCGGTCGGCACCTGCAGCGAAAAGCCATAGCGTTCAGCGACCGCCTGCAGTTTTTTGGTATACCACGCATCGGCATTAAAGCGGTTAAACGGCCGGACGGCGCCCTCGGCGATGGTTAGACGGCCGTTGGGTATGACCAGTTCGGGGTCAACTTCCAATCGCGAGCCCAGGCCCGTGCAAACCGGGCAGGCGCCGTGCGGACTGTTAAAGCTAAACGTCCGCGGCTCCAGCTCTGGGATAGCCACGTCCGGATGATCAGGACAGGCGTACATCAGGCTGTAGCTGGTCTCTTCGTTGGTGTCGGCATTCAGAACCTTCAGCCGCCCCTCGGCAGCGTCCAGCCCTTGTTCTACCGATTGCGCCAACCGCGTCCGGCTCTCGTCGTTATTGACCAGCCGGTCCACCACCACATCTATATTATGCCGGTAGTTTTTGTCCAGCTCGGGGAATTCATCCACGGCATACACCACGCCGTCGACGCGCACGCGGGCAAAGCCAGCCCGGCGATATTCATCCGGAATATGCTCGAACGCACCTTTTTTGTCTACGACCACTGGCGCCAATATCATCAATCGGGCATCCTTAGGCAATGCAACAATTTGCTCGATAATATTCGCCGCTCTTTGGCGCACCACAGCTTGGCCGTCAACCGGGCAGTGCGGAATGCCGACGCGGGCAAACAGCAGCCGCAGGTAGTCGTAAATTTCCGTCACCGTCGCAACGGTGCTGCGCGGATTGCGACTCGTGGATTTTTGGTCGATGGATATGGCCGGCGACAGGCCGTCAATCTGGTCCACATCCGGTTTTTCCATAATTCCCAGGAACTGCCGCGCGTAGGAGCTGAGCGACTCCACGTAGCGCCGCTGCCCCTCGGCGTAAATAGTATCAAACGCCAGGCTTGACTTGCCAGAACCGGACAGGCCGGTGATTACCACCAGCTTGCCGCGCGGAATAGTCACGTCAATATTCTTGAGGTTGTGCTCCCGCGCACCTTTCACTACAATTTTGTCATTCACAGCCTGTTAATTATACCGGAAGTACGCTGTTTTTAGCCAGAACGTTACAGCACCGAACTAGCTACATCCCTCTTAGAGCGGCAGCGCCCCGCCAGTTTCGCGAGTCCTACGCAAGATAACCATAAACAGTAAGAATACTTTATTGCCTCTAAAGCAATTTGATGCTACAATGCTAGTGAATAAAGAGGTGGCGGCCATGATGGACCTGCTGATGCTCGGGATAATTCCGGGCACGGATATTCAGATCGACTTCCAGAGTTGGCTGACGGCCAGTACGATACTTGCCGTCTGTCTGCTGCTGGTTATCGCCTTTAAGAAGCGGCACGCGATAGTTGCTGCGTGCAATCCGGCCTGGCGATTCGCTAGTTGCCGCTTCTGGCTCTTGGTACTGCGCATCCAGTTGGCATGGCAATTGCGCAAAACAGCGACGCTTTTATAAGAGCCTGACAATATCCCCCTGTCGGCCAAAACCGAAGGTCGGCCACTTTGTATCTGTTTTTCCTTCGTCAGCGTACCATTTAGGTATGCTTCCTCAGAAGAAAACAAATACAAAATCATGGCCGCTGCTTCACTTTTGGCTCAACGGGGGGATTTTGTCAGGCTCTTAGGTTCACGCCTCGTCGTCGGCAGGCGCGACAGACTCAGCGTATAAGCGTAATTCCTCTAGCAAATACTGCTTAGCACGCGTCATGCCCACCGAGGCGGCGAGTGTCTGTAGCCGCTCAAAATACTTTGCCAGCCGGCTTTTAGGACCGCCGCCAAGCAGGCGGTGAGTCCGGAAGGCCTCCCATACTTCCCGTTCTTCGTTGGTTAATATCGCGGGAAAATTGCGGGCTTTATACAGCGGCAGCAGCGCAGACAGCCGCGTGTCATGGAACTGCGGGTCCAGCGCGGCCAAACCTTCCGCGCCGGCAGCATGCACCGCTGCCATGGCATCCGTGTCGCGCGAGTCCAGAAAACCGTCGTAAAGCTGGCCGTCCACCATATGTTCATTCCCCAGCAGCGAAGCCTGCTGCCGCTCCCCGTCCAACAGCTTTCGCGCCTCCGCCAATTGCTGCCCTAACTCCGGCAATTGCGCCAATTTCTGCCGGTTGGCTTCTACCGTCTTCGTATCCAAATGAATCCGCTCCTGGCTGGCCTGGTCGAGCACGCTGAGGGGTGCAACCGCCGGGCAACGGTTGAACCGCAGTGTTTTTACCGGCATCTCCGGCTCGTCACGGCTGCGGTCCTTCCGCCAGCGCCAGCGGTCGGCCAGCTGCTTTACGGACAGCTTTGCAAGTTCAGCCGGATCATGGCGCAAATCGTACACCAGCGCGCCCTGATTCTTAGGGTCGGCAGCTACTTTTATCGCGACGGTTGTCTTTTCGTTCTCGCTCGGGTAGGCACCAGAAGTGTAGACAAACGGCTGACCGCCTTCCACTAACGCCTTTACCCTTTTCTTATCCCGTATATCTAGCAGGTATTCAAACAGCTTCGGCTGTTTGTCTTTAATCAGTTTGGACAGCGCGATGGTGGCGTTGACGTCGGCAAGCGCATCGTGCGCATTGGCGTGGTCAAGGCCGTTTATGCTCGTCAGCAGCTCCAGCCGGTTGCTCGGCGCGCCGTCCGATCCGAACGGCCACTTGATACCCTCAGGCCTGAGCGCCCGCGTCATACGCGCTACGTCCAGCAGATCCCAGCGCGAACAGCCGTCGGACCATTGCCAGCGGTAGGCGTCATAGAAATTGCGATACAACAAATGACGCATAAACTCATCATCGAACCGAATTGAGTTGTAGCCTAAAAAGATGGTGTCCGGTTGGTATACAGATTCGTGGAAGGTGCGTAAAAATTCCGCCTCGGTCACGCCGTTTTCTAGCGTCGCCTGCGGCGTGATGCCGGTCACCAATACGGCGTCGGGGTCGGGCAATACGTCTGGCGTCAATTTTATGAGCATGTTGACCGGATCGCCAATGGGAATGAAATTCATATCCGTCCGCTGCCCGGCGAATTGCATAATCCGCGCCGCACGCGGGTCAAAACCGCTCGTCTCTAAATCATAAAAGAAGAAGCTGGCCGCCATATTGCTACCAGTGTAGCGCACAACCAGGCGGCCGACGAGCTAAAGACCTCTTGCAGAATAGGCCGTGAGGTCAGAATGTGATGATTTTTATTCCAAACCGATCAAAGCTGACGAAGCGTAACCGAAGTTACGATGAGGAGGCTTTGGCTCGGTTTGGGGCAAAAATGGCACGGTCTGGACCGCGGATTTATTTTGCAAGAGGTCTTAAGATCGCGTTTGTGCATCATATTGCTGCAGGACATTCGGATGGTCAATACCTACCTCGTTTCGTATAAATAGGCAATCGAACGAACCTGCTTTGAAGTCATTGCAAGTTCTCGGCCGATATCCTTCTCCGTAAATGCTGCAGAGCAACTGACCGGTGCTCGGATCTTCAACCAGGTAGCCGCAGTCGGTCTCTAATCGGTAATACGTGTCCTGAGGTAAGTACAGGCGAAGCATAGTCACTACGCGACGAAACTTAGAGGATTGGCCAGCATCGTCTCGCTGCACCAATTCGGCTCCGCCCAAACGCATCGTCTCGGCTTCTTCGGGGCTTAGCTGCATAGCGACACCCTTACGGCAGCAGGCAGCCGTACATGTGCTGCAGTTGACGTTTCTCAAAATGCTTGGGGTTAGGATATTTGGGGTTCTAATGATGTTATTATCTTGACTGTATTGCTCAATATGGCCCATTATTGTGTGCTTCTTACATATACTATTCTCTTACTCTGTCAACTTTCCTGTCTACAACCCCTTCCAGCTGCGACACCACTAACAAAAGCTGCCGAGTTTAAGCCAGGGCTGGTCAACTCTAGCAGTGTTTCGGTCAATATTGAATGCTGTCTCGGTTACTGAGATAAACCGTCTGGCCAGGCTTAACGCCTTGGCGTCCTAACTCATGCATAATGCCTTGGCGCTGCATGATGTCGCGCAGGCGTTGGACGGCTTCTTCGTTGTTAAAGTCGGTGCGCGCCGCGAAACGCTCGATGGCCGCGCCGCGAACGACAAAGCCGTCACCGTCCCGCTCGACAGTCCAGGTATTGTCAGCCGCCGCAGAGAGCGTATGGACAGGGAGCGCCTCGGTCGCCTCTTCCCGAGCAAGAGCTCGTTCGCGCGCTTCGCGCACGGTCGCCAGTACTTCAAACAACAGATTCTTCAAACCTATTCCGGCTTGTGCAGAAACGGCGTAGAGCGGCGTTTGTTTCGGCACGACCTTGCGCAGGCCGGCCATAAGATCGTCTACCATTTCCTCATCCAAACCCTCTACTTTCGTGAGGGCGACGATTTCCGGACGCTCAAGCAACGATGCTTCGTGCGCGCGCAGTTCGCCCCGCACTGTCTGGTACGCCTTGGCGACATCTTCGTCGTAGGCGTCGATAAGATGCAGAATCACGGCCGTCCGCTCTATATGGCGCAAAAACTCGTGACCGAGGCCCTTGCCCTCGCTAGCCCCCTCAATCAGCCCCGGAATGTCAGCAAAAAGCAGGCTGTGCTCGCGGTCAACGTCTACCATGCCTAGGTTCGGTGTAAGGGTCGTGAACGGATAGTCGGCAATTTCCGGCCGGGCGTTACTGGTACGGGCCAAGAAGGTTGACTTGCCGGCGTTCGGTAATCCCACCAGGCCGACGTCGGCGATCATCTTCAGCTCCAGGCGTATGGTGAACGTTTCGCCCGGATCGCCTTTTTCGGCGAATTTCGGCGCCTGGCGCGTAGAACTGACGAAGTGCGCGTTGCCGAAGCCCCCGCGGCCGCCTTTGGCGATGACCGCCTGTTGCCCGTCTTCGGTAAGGTCGGCAATAACGCTGCCATCAGCAGAAACGGCCACTGTCCCGACCGGGACATCCACCACCAGATCGGCGCCATTCTTGCCGTGTTTGCGCGTGTTGGTGCCTGGCCGGCCGAGTTGTGCCCGCAGCTCCTTCTGGAACCGGAAGCGCGCCAGCGTATTCTGGTTACGGCTGGCCACCAGCACCACATCACCGCCCTTGCCGCCGTCGCCGCCGTCCGGACCGCCGTGGGCAACAAATTTTTCCTGCCGGAAGCTCATCCGCCCGTTGCCGCCGTCCCCGGCTGCGATTGTCACCTCTACCGTATCTATAAAGTTCATACGAAGCTAGTATACGGCAGAAAGCCCGAGCGCCCTAGCGGACAGACGCAGACAAACTGACTGATGCAGCGCATGGATGTGCTGGCCAGCCATGCAGGTACGGACATTAGAGCAACCCGCCGGTCAGCAGCCTGAAACCTTTTTCATGTTCCCAGACATACTTGAGCTGATCGAAATTGTCATCGGGCCGGAGCATGAGCCGGGCAAGGTTATCGAGCCGTTCCAGCTCTTTCCGGGTAAACTTGTTGAACCGCTCGTAAGTGCCAGCGCCAGCAATTGGACCGTAAACGTATATAATCTCGTTATTCATCAAGGAATGAAAGTCATAAAAGAGCGACCACAGCACGACGAGCGCCCCGGTTTCCGGCTTGGCATTGTGAAAATGCAGGGGATCGATCTTGCCGCCTCGAATGCCCAGCCAGGCATCAGCCGGAAAGTCGAACGTGCCTTCAGGCATGTCGTAAGGGTCAAAATTACCGGTAAAGCTCAAACTCCCGTCGACGTCGATAGTTACCCAGCGGCCGCCTTCTTTGTTCCAGTACTGATTTATCCAGTGGTCGGAGCTAACATGGCCCAGCTGACCCATGTCGAAGTAGGCAGCATTTCCCGAACGGACCCGGGCCGGGATACCTTTGGACTTTAAAATGGAGGCCATAAGGACGGATATATACCGGCACGTGAGGATTGGCTTGTCCTTCGGCTTACGGTCCATGACGAAACCACGCCCATCCCGGCGATACAATTCCGTCAGCATGGCGGCTGCGGTCACGAGGATGTCATCTTCAGGTTGCCGCCACCAAGGTACTTGGGACATATCTCCAAACTTTAGATCCGCATTTGTGCCAACATTACCAGCTGCCAGCGTGGTACGATGAATTATATTTTTCCGAATAAGTAAGCCGATCGCTCGAATATCATCTGGTAAATCATGCTTCAGAATATCCTTATACAGCCCAGGATACGTATACTCGCTAAACTCCAGGTAATGGTCGAGGACTTTACTCGTCATGCATCCATGCCCTACGGAGCGGTTATATAGTTCGGGTAGGAAGATATGGCAACCCAAGCCTGGCCGACGCGGCCGTACCCGCCGCCGTCGCCGTAGTTGTTCATATCGCGGACCTCTACTTGGCCGGCTTTTACGGCAATAACGATACCGACATGTCCGAGCCCTCCAGCAGGAGTCTGCGCAATAGCGCCGACTGTTGGTACAGAGCTGACATGCCACCCAGCGGCGCGCGCACCCGCCGCCCAGGTGTCTGCGTTGCCCCAGTTGGCCGGGACTGCTATCTGGGTGGCAACGTACCAGGTACAGTTGCCGTAATCATACCCGTTGAAGCCGTAGATCGCACCGGAACCCCACGCAAAACCGGAACCGGCATAGTATGCGGTATAGACTGGTACTACGATGATCTTGCCGTCCGGAATAACAACCCGCTCGCCGACACGCAAGCCGCCTATTTCCGCATCGTTAATGGCGGTGATCTTATCGGCGGTGGTGTGGAACTTCGCCGCCAGACTGTCCGCCGTGTCGCCAGGCTTCACCGTATACACAATGCCGTTGGCGGGAGGAATGAGTAGGCTTTTGCCCGCGGGCAGGAGATTGCCCACCAGGCTGTTCGACCACATAATGCTATCCGAGCTCACCCCGAACTTGGCCGCGAGGAACGATACGGTGTCGTTGGGCTGCGTAATGTATACGTGGATATCTTTGTTGGACAAGAATGCCGAAGAGACTGCCTGCGGCTTATTTACGACGATCTTGTTGGTGGATGCGACCGCGATCTGAATGCTCGCCGAATCTGCCTGGTTGGCAATAGCCGCGGCTTCCGGCAGATTGGCCATGCGTGCCACAGTCAGCGCAACCGCAACAGAGGCCAGCTGGTCTACAGGCGCAACAGCGGCCGACGCATCCGCGCCGGTGACAGCCGCTTGCGGCAAGCCCGCAGAACGCGACGGATTCAGGAAGACTACTCCCAGCACGCCCAACACCAGCGCAAGATTCAGGCCGATCAGCCCAGCTCTTACCGCGCGCCGCCGAACGGTGCTGCGGAATGACCTGGTACGCAAACGGGCTAGCAGCCCAATGCCGGGAGTTGCCCGGAAGAACACACGTGAACGCGCAACAGTACGAAGCGTCGTATTACTAATAGCTACTCCTTAAAACCGTTAAAAACGGCTTGCCTGGCCGACAACGCTGTTAGCAGCGAACGCTGACTAGCAAATTAATGCAATGCATGCCGGCTAAAGCACAGCGTGTGGCCCACTTAGGTTCTGACAATCCACCACGCGCTATGCGTTGCATTGTAGCAAATAATGGCAAATGTAGGCAAGGCGGGGATGCTACGGTGCCGGGCTGCAGAGTTTGTGGCAATACTTGCTAACGTTCGCCCGGTGCTCGTCCAGCGTCTTGGCGAAGTACGTCTTGCCGTCGTCGCCGGCGACAAAATATAACCAGTCGGTTGATGCCGGATGCGCGATTGCCTCAAGCGAGCTGTCGCTCACGCTGCCGATGGGGCCCGGCGGCATGCCTTTATGTAACAGCGTGTTGTAGGGTGAATCGTAGTCCACAGCGGGTGTGACGCCGGCCTTGATTGCCCCGTAAAACGCCGTGACGTCCGACCCCAGTTCCATGCCAATACGTATACGCTTCAAAAACACTTGCGCTGCCTGATTGCGGTCGGCTTGCCCGGGCACCTCCTGCTCGACTATAGAGGCCAGTGTCACGCCTTGGTACACCGTTAGGCTGTGGGCTGCAAAGCCCCTGCGGATATCACTCGTCAGGTGCGCCTGCATTTCGGCGAGCGACTCGGCAATAATCTCTTTCGGGTCGGTCGCCGCTGTTTTCTGGAACGAATCGGGATACAGGAAGCCTTCCAGCCCGGCTAACAACGGATTATCGGCGAGTGCCGGGTAGTTGGCACGATATTGCCCAGCCCGAAGCGCGGCGTCCACCGCAGCCGCACGGAAGCCTGCCTTGATGAAAGCCTGACGGATTTGATCCAGGCGCTGCCCGGGCAGAATGGTCACCAGGTCCGTCGTAACTTTGCCGCCGGCAATGGCGTCGGCGATTTCCGATGTGCTTTGGCTTGGCATCAGGCTGTACGTGCCGGCCTGCAGCTTGTCGCGGTCGTCGCGAAGGCTGACATACCACGCAAACGCCTTATCGCTGCGGATAAGCCCCGCGCTGTGTAGCTGCGCCGCGATACTCGTCACCGTGGAGCCAGGGGCAATGGTGACATACTGCCGCTTGTTGCTGCCGCTCACCGGCCGGAGATTTACGTAATACCAACGTTGCACGGCTATCGTGCCTCCAGCCAAAAGTGCCAGAAATACGCCCGCCAGCAGCAGCACGCGGGGCAGCCAGCGCCGCCTGGACACGGTGCGATAGCTATACTCTGACATGCAAGTAATCCTCCAGAATATATACGGCAGCCAGCGCGTCAATATCTTCCTTGGCGTATGGCTTGCCGCGAGCGCGCAGTTCGGCTTCGGCGTGCACCGAGGTAACCGCTTCGTCCTGCCAATGGTATGGCAATGTAAGTTTGCGTGCGAGTTCGGCCCCCAAAGCGCGTACGGCCGCAGTCTGCTGCGTCTCTTGGCCCTCTAAGCCGCGCGGCAGCCCAATCACCAGCCGCACGACGCCTTCGCGGGCGCACAGCTCGCGCAAGCGGGCCGCGACGTCGTCGTTATTCACTACAGCCCCAAACGGACGCGCAACCCTGGCTGTCCTGCTGGCCACTGCAACCCCGATGCGTGCCGAACCGATATCAAGCGCCAAGATGGTGCCATTATCAGCCGCTAGGCTCACGTTCGTTTGGCCCCGAGTACCGTGACGGTGATCTTGCTGAGGTTGGTAGGGACGGAGCTAACCCAGAACGGGCTTAGACGCACGTCTACACTGGTGACTCCCGGAAGGCCGTTAATATACGCCTTGACGTCCCCGATTTTCTTCCCTGCCACCTGCTTCTTGATGACAGCCGGATCGATAACCGGGCCGACCGTGGCCGCGGTCTGCAGCGATATATGCTCAACGCTACCACTGGTATCTGTTACAGCGATGGTAGCCGCGTCAAGCCCGTTGTTTACAATCGATTGCCCTTGTGTATCGATCTGATTGGTAATGTTGGCTTTGACCAGCGTCTCCAGGTCGTTCCTGCCGACACCGTACATGGTGTACGTGACCGACTGCGTTACCGTCACGGTATCTGCCTGGTCGCCGGCATTGTTGCTGGTAGTCACTATCGGCTTACTGCTGGCAAAGGTTGCCGGAACCGGATATTTGCCCTCCTGCCGGAGTGCCTGCTCCAGGCTGGTCTTGACAGCGGTGCTATCGGTCGCGGCCAGCTTCTGCTTGGCATTGTCTATATCTGCCTGGGCAACAATGTGGATAATATTGTCAGTGCCGCCGGCCGCCGTACCGGTGCCACTGACGTCGCTGCGCCCGGCCACGGTAAACGACACACTGGACACATTATACTTGGCGCCGACATTCTGGGCGGCAACTGACGTGTCGCTGGTCGGCTGGTATACGAAACAGGTGCCGTTGTTAACGATACCCGAATGGCTGAACTTGGTCACATCTTGTGTGATGAACGTCAAACCGTTCACACTCAAACCCGTACCGGCAGGTACGGGATCAGGAAAACTAAGTGTTGTTTCGCAGGCAGATAACGTTACCGTGCCGGTTGCTGCCACACCATTGTTCTTCTCGCCGGTAGTGGTTGCCTGCTGCGTGGTGGTTTTCTGTTGCTGTTCAATCTTTGCCGGCAGGATTGATTTGCTCGTGTCCAGAGCCGGAGCGGACGGATTGAGCACGGCGGTGAGATTGACGTTGACGCTGCTGGTCTTGGTAGAGACGACGATAACCGCCTTCGGCAGGACCACAAGGCAGAAGTATAACCCGACTACGGCCCCAACCAGCAGCAAGCCTCCAAGAAGCAGTCGGATGCGGAACCTGTTGAAGTTCGGCACCTTCAGACGCTTGTCCTTGCCGGGCCGCTTGGCGGACTCGGCTGCCTCAGCAGCCGGCGGTTCGTCTTCGGGCAGACGCAGCGTCTCGACCTCTTGCGCAGTTCCGTCAAATCCTGCTAACTCGCCGATTGGGCGGTCGCCGGCGTTGGCGGCAGTGTAGGCTTCGCCAGCGGCATCTGAGGTGTCTTCATCAGCGATAGCTTCGGCTTCGGCCGCCGGTGACCCGGCAGATGGAATCTCGGGCTTGGATTGCGGCGTGGCCGCGACATGCAGACCGACCGCACCGGCCAGCGGCAATAATCCGGCTTCGGTAGTTACGAGCACCAGGTGCTTCTTGGCCGACTCGGCGTTCCGCTTGAGTAGCTTCATGTTTACGACGCTCTGGAACACCGTCGCCCGCTTTGGCAGCACCAGCGCGACAACGCGCCCGGAACTGCTGCGCACCTTGTCTATAACAGTGGTAATTTCGTCGTCAATATCGACGTAAATAGTGTCTTTACTGCTACTAGGCGATGACATAGTTATACCTGTAACATCCTGTCAATTTTTTCGCGGATAGAGCCCGAGCCGACGCCGTTAAACTGTAATGTGTCCACACCAACGCGCAGCAAGCCCATGGCAGTGATAAAGGTGTGGTCCGTCACATCGCCGGTCGCATCGGTAATGCCGACGACTTGCTCGGGCCGGATACGGCGGACAATCGGCTTGCGCGTAAACGGCAATTCGCGGTACCAGTCTGACTCCTGAAGTTTATCAACCAGCATATCAAGGCTCGAACCGCCGCCGCACAGGTACATCCGGTAGGGCAGATGATCCAGCTTGTTAAATTCACCCAGGGCTAGTTCCACACCGCTTACCCAGACGTCCACGGTTTTCTTCAGCGCCGCTTCAATGGCGGCAACTTTTGCATGCGGCACTTTGTTGGCAGCAAGGCCGAGCTTAAGCACTTCGGCAGCGTCGAAGCTGACGTTCAGCTCGCGTTCCACCGAACGCGTGTACGCCCGGCCGCCTATGCCGAACATCTTCGTTCCCTGCACGCCGCCCTCGTTGACGACCGCAATGTCTGTCGTGCCGCCGCCGACGTCCATTAGGATTACGCTGAGGCTGGCATTCTGTTTATCGCCGATTACCGCGCGGGCCACCGCAAACGGCTCCGCCGCCACGGCCAGCAGGTCAAGGTCCAGCTCCTGCGCGGTCCGCTCCAGCGCGCCGATATGAATCAGCGGCGCAAAGGCGGTGTACAGCTGCACCACAATCTCCTTGCCCTGGAAGCCTATCGGGTTCGTCACCGGGTAACCGTCAATCTCGATGCCGACCAGGGCACTATTGACCAGCTTCACATCCACATCTTTGCCGCCCAGCTCCACCGCGAGCTGTCTTTTAGCGACCGCCTCCGCCCGCTGTTGCACCAGCCGGATGATACGCTCCATTTCGGTAAGATCGAGCGGTTTGACCGCCTCCTTGCGCGCAACGCGGACCGTCGTGGTCGTGCCTTTTACTAATTCGCCGGCAATGCCGATAATCGCCCGGCGCACGCTGACGCCGGCTTTTTCTTCCGCTTCGTTCAGGGCCGCATCGCAGTTGGCGACCACGCCAGCGATATCAGAGATCGCCCCGGCCTGCATGTCGCTTAAAGACTGGTGCGCCCGGCCGACGCCGATGATCTTTACGTCAATGTCGCCTTCGTCAATCTTGCCTATCAGTGCCTTGACATATTCCGTACCAATGTCCAGTGCGACAATATACTCATCATTGCCTGTCTTGACTGCCGGCGCCGCCTTAGCACCGGCCCGCGCGGCCGCCTGCTGGACGACCACCGTTGCCTTTTGCTGCAGCTGGCGGCTGAGAATCTTGAACTTATCAAGCATATGCAACTTATTTTAGCACATCGCGCCGGTAGCAGACCAAGGCTCAGTATAGGCCGGAAGATCAACTTGACACGAGTCTGCGCAACGTTATAGTAAATATTATAAAACTAATGTGACTCATGGGCAAAGAAAACTTTCCTGTACCATATCTTGTGGACGTCCCGGCTGGCCGATCTGAAGAAGATGATTACTTATGGTTGCAGGCGGTTACTTATGCCTTATCGATCGAACTTCTACCCTATAGCCATCCAGCCTACATTGCGTATGTTATTCGAGCCAAGTTAACCGTAGATTCGGTATCGGCTTTACGTATTGACCTTCTTAATAGGTCAACTCCCCGATACCCGTGGGAGCCTCAGAATCTTGAGGATCCGCTAGGCGCATAGCATCATCTTCATGCCACTGAGTTTCCGCTCAAGAGCACTTCTTATCTCAGGCCAAAATCATTCAGTTCGCCTGCTTACGCTTGCTGATTCTGGCTACGCACTTCTTGAAGCGTATGATAGAATGACCCCGAATCACCATCAGTCGTAACGGTTATCTCTACATGGCCATCGCTAACCGTTAAGTCAGGCCCCACACGAACTTTGGCCCCCTCTACCAACTCAGCCGCTTGTTGGTAATTATCAAGTTCTCCTTCTGGTATCGACGTGGTGTGGTGAGTCAGGTTAGTTTCATCACCCCCCGGCTCGCGGTATCCTTCGCCATTTCCCATACTATATGTCTCCTTCTAAGTAATCACTTAACCCAGTTTATATCATATATCCATATCAGGTCAAAACGGCCTTTATCCGGCGGACGCCGGCGGAGGATGACTCTTCTTTGAGGATTTTGAAGTGCTTGCCGCCTTCAGCGATTTGGCCGGTGTGGGTGACATGCGGGCCGCCGCAGATTTCGCGGCTGAAGTATTCGCCGTCCGGGTCGCCGATGGTATAGACTTTGACGGTTTCGCCGTACTTGTCGCCAAAAGCACCAGAGACACCGAGCGCCAGTGCTTCCTTAGTATTTTCTTCGCGCCAGCTGACCGGCCAGTCTTTGGCGATTTGTTCGTTTACGATACGTTCGACCTCTGTAATTTGCTCCGGCGTCAGCTTTTCTGGGTGTGAAAAATCAAAGCGCGTCCGCTCGGCCGTAATGTTGCTGCCGCGCTGCACCACATGGTCGCCCAGGACGTTCTTGAGCGCGCGGTACATCAGGTGCGTAGCTGTGTGATATTTCGTGACTATATCCGAATGGTCTGCTAAGCCACCCTTAAAGATACCCTTACTAGCAGTTTGAGAAAGCTCTCTTTGTTTAGACATCCACACGTCAAATTCTCCGCGCCACTTAGGGGAGAGCATGATCCTATCACCTCCGCGCGCTAAAATTTCTTCGACAGCAAGTTCGATAGGAAACCCATGAGTATCATAAAGAGTAAAAACATTGCCTCCGTCTATAAGTCTCCTGGCTGTACCTTCGCTAACATCCACTAGCTTGTCGATAAGTTTAATTCCCTTCCGTAGCGTCTGCCGGAAGACTTTTTCCTCGCGCACCAATACGTCAATCACCTTGTCACGGTTCTGAGCGACCTCCGGGAAATCGTCGTGGTACAAATCCACGATCACCGACACAACCTCCTCCAGGAAGTTTTGCTCAATGCCCAGATCAAAGGCATATCGGATTGCACGGCGCAGCAGGCGACGCATGACGTAACCCTGCGTCTTGTTGCTTGGCACCACGCCATCTACGGCCATAAAGGTTGCGGCCCGCAGGTGGTCGGCAATGACGCGCATGCTTTCCTGGTGGCTGTCGTAGTTCTTGCCAGAAATTTTTTCCAATTTCTCGATAATCGGCCATATCAGGCTTATCTTGAATAGGTCTGGATTGTCGATGGCGGCCGCCGCGATGCGCTCCAAGCCAGACCCGTGGTCTATATTCGGTTTTTCTAAGGCCGCAAACTGCCCTTCAGCGACTTTGCGGTATGTCATGAAGACATTGTTGCCAATTTCCATGAACCGGCCGCAGTCGCAGTTGGGGTGGCAGTGCTCGCCCCACTTCGTATCGTGCGGCGTGCCGAAGTCGTAGAACATTTCGGAATCCGGACCGCACGGGTCGCCGACGGGCGTTGTTGCCAGGCCTGTTTTGCCGCGGTTCCACCAATTTTTTGTGTCGTTATAGTAGAACATATGCTCATCAGGCCGCATGCCGCGTGTGTGGCCATTTGCCTCTGTACCAACTTCTGCGGCGACAGCCTTAACGCCTTTTTGCTCGAATAGCTTCTGCCACAGCTCGGCCGCCTCGGTATCCTTCGGGATGCCGAATTCGTCCGCTCCAATAAAGCACGTGACGTACAACTTGCCCGGATCGATGCCCACGACGCTTGTCAAAAATTCAAACATCCAGGCAATCTGGTCTGCCTTGGTATAGTCGCCCAGGCTCCAATTGCCCAGCATCTCGAAGAACGTTGTATGGCGGTTGTCGCCCACGTCTTCGATGTCCTGCGCCCGCAGGCAAGTCTGACTATCCACCAGCCGCGTGCCGTCGGGATGCGCTTCACCAAGCAAGTACGGGATAAGCGGCTGCATGCCCGAACCGGTAAAGAGCGTGCTGGGGTCGTTCTGCGGTACCAAGTTAGCACGCAAGATAACCACATGGCCGCGTTTGGTAAAAAAATCTATATAAGCCTTGCGGATATCCTGAGCGTTCATGGCATCTCATTATAACAGATACGACTAATGCTCAAATAATATGTTGTGCGCTCGCTTTGACTATGATATGATTTCGTATTGTGATTTTTTTCACAGCACAGTAATTAACGGAAAGAGGCGACTCATATGGCCCAATCCCCAGAACATTCACCAATTCAAGGCGTCGATCAAGAAGCCGGCTACAGCCCACTGGGCTCAGCCGAAGAAATAGCTATCATCCTTGCTGAAATCGAGGAAGAGCGCCAGAAGCTTCTTGGATCACCTAAGCGCTCTGCAGAAGAGACACAGCACCACGACGCCATACATGAGGCCTATGACCGCATTGGAGGCGTCCTTAATTTGTGGCCTGACGATAACACCAAGGCCGACATCTATCAAGCAGGCGGAAACCTCTAGGTTAAGTACCGCTATACGGATCCGGCTGACCGTCACTAGGCATAGCTTCGTCTGAATCTGAAGCGACACATCCGCCGCCTACAACTCTTTCGCCATCGTAGATGGCAGCTGACTGACCGGGCGTGACGGCGCGGGCTTCATCGCGCAGAAGCTACTAAAAGTCCACATGCCATTATTGCGCTGCGACATCCTTGACACCTCGAGCAATCATCAAAAAGTAGCCTACAAATGCAGAGAGTCTAGCAATAGACGAAGGAGAACGTTCATGCCCACAAACTACAACGAACTGGTACCGATAGCCCCAGAAGATGCGGGTCTGTTGGTGCAGTGCTACTTTCAAGCCCCCTCGGGGGCCGAAACCGCCAGTGAACAAGAGAAAGCCCGAGCTTGCTGATGGCTTTGTTGATGCTGCACAAGTTGCCCTGTTGGCGCTTGGGCGAGCTTTAGAACCACGAGGATTGAGCAATACTTACCAAGCGGACACCGCTGAGACACAATAAGCTATTCTCGAAATGACACACGGTTTCATTACGGTGTGTGCCATATCTAGAGGACTATGCCCCCGCCAGCCACACGTTCACCTTCATACATGACTACTGATTGGCCGGGAGTGACGGCGCGGGCTTCTTCGCGTAAGGTAAGCGTCGCCGTTGTGCCGCCAACCATCACCTTGCCCGGTACGAGCGGAGCGCGGTAGCGCGTACGAATGCCGTACGTCTTACCTGCATCCGGCGCGGCGTTGATCCAATGCAGATCGGTCAGCATCAACTCTTTCTTCCAAAGATGTTCGTCTTGCAGGTCACGAGTGACGTACACCTCATTCTTCGCCATATCCTTGCCGGTCACGTAATACGGCAAGCCGCCGCCCACGCTTAGCCCATGCCGCTGGCCGATGGTGTAAAAAAGTGCGCCGTCGTGCTCACCCACTACCCTGCCCTGTTGGTCGATGATCGCCCCGTGCGGCTGCTCGCCCAGTTCGGCCGTCAAAAAGTCCTTGATGCCGACCTTGCCCACAAAACAAATGCCCTGACTGTCCTTCTTTTCGGCCGTGCTTAGGCCGAATTTGCGCGCCAGCTCGCGGACCTGCGGCTTTTCGTACTCGCCGATGGGCATCAGGGAACGCTTTAAGGCCGCTTCGGTTACCCGGTACAAGAAATAACTCTGGTCTTTGTTGGCATCGATGCCCGCCAGGAGCTGCCCGTCCCGTACCCGTGCGTAGTGGCCGGTGGCGATCATATCCGCACCGTCTTCCAGCGCAGTCTCCAGGAATAGTTTGAACTTCACCTCTTGGTTGCACATAATGTCCGGGTTGGGCGTGCGCCCGGCCTGGTATTCGCGCACCATGTAGTCCACAACCTTCTGACGGTACTCCTTCTCGAAATCATACAGTTTGAAGGGGATACCCAGATGCACGGCCACCCGCTTGGCGTCCTGATAGTCTTCTTTCCAGGGGCAAATCATGCCTGGCAGGTCCTGGCTCCAGTTTTTCATGTACACGCCGGTTACGTCGTAGCCCTGCTCTTGCAACAGCGCGGCAGTGACGGACGAATCCACCCCGCCGGACATGCCAACAAATACTTTGACAATTTTCGTCATAATAACAATATTCTAGCAAATTGTGCCATAATCGCTTAACGGATAACACACTGGGAGCGGAGTTTTCACAGCCGCAGCTGCTCTAATCACCGGTCAGTACTGCTCGCGGCTGGTCTCGAGCGAGTGCCGGATGGCGTACAGCTCATGGCGCCGGCCGAGCCAGAACGCAGCAAGCAACAGCGGCACGGCGGCTAGCAGCGGCTGCCACAGGATGACTGTTTTGCCGTTGCCGGAAGCCTGGCTGCTGGTGCCGGCCGATATGCTGCCGCTTATCTTGCCATTGGCCACGCCGACAACTTGCAGGTAGGCTGACGTGCCGTTCGCGTCGGTAGCCTTGGCGACAATCGTGTACACCCCGGCCTGGGTGTAAATATGGCTCGTGTTGACGATGCCGGGAAAGGATACGCTCCGTAGATCCGCGGCGCTGCTATCGCCCCAGTCGATGCTCAGCGCATACGGAGCGGTGCCGCCGCTCAGAATGAACGGCCAGGTGAGTTTATCGCCGGGGTTGGCGCCGCGGCGGGCGTACGAGCTGGAGAGGGTCATATGCGTACCGAACTGCGCAAACTGGGCATCCCGGAAGGTAACAGAAACGGTATTAGAGTCCGGCCCCTGCTGGTCCAGCGCGTCAAACACGCGA
>JBGPNM010000001.1:0-51972 GCA_041487535.1 Candidatus Saccharimonadia bacterium | reverse complement strand
TATGCTACCGTCATATTCGTCACATATAAAAGCAGTTTACGACCCGAGGGCCTTCATCCTGCACGCGGCGTTGCTCCATCAGGCTTTCGCCCATTGTGGAAAATTCCCTACTGCTGCCTCCCGTAGGAGTCTGGGCCGTTCTCAGTCCCAGTCTGGCTGATCATCCTCTCAGACCAGCTAATGATCGTCGCCTTGGTGAGCCATTACCTCACCAACTAGCTAATCATACGCAGGCCCTTCCCAAACCGCCGAAGCTTTACTCCGTGGAGCACATGCGGTATTAGACACCATTTCTGGTGCTTATCCCTCAGTTTGGGGTAGGTTCCTACGCGTTACTCAGCCGTCCGCCGCTCGTGTACTCTACACTCATTATTCGATCTTTTACTTCTGTTTGCAGACTCTAGCCTAGAGTTTGCGGCACAGAAGCGTAGGATAAATCCCGATCAAATACTAAGTGCAGAGCCTTACCGCACGACTTGCATGTATTAGGCACGCCGCCAGCGTTCATCCTGAGCCAGGATCAAACTCTCCAAAAAAAGAATCTATCCTAAACTTCAGTCAAAATCTGACTTACTGTTAAAACATAGTTCAATATGAACTGACGTTGATTTGCACTACTCAATTTTTAAGGAACTTCTCGAAGGCGCTTTAATACACCTCGAAAGTTCTCAACCAATACTACTGGTCAGCGGGGCAGTTGTCAAGATAGTTATGGCAGATCTGGTTGTGACAATTACAGCGGACATTACTCTTGCTCTGCTGGTGTCTCCTCTGTACTCTCCTCATCTTCTTCGGCTTCGTCAGCTTTATCTACTAACGCCAGCGAAACAGCCTCATCATTATCGTTCAAGCGCATGATACGCACTCCTTGCGTCGCGCGGCCCAGTGCAGGTATGTCTTTGAGGCCCAGGCGGATTGTTTGGCCTTGGCTGGAAATGATAATCACTTCCTGGCCGTCGTCTTCGCTAAGCGTCTTCACGCCTATCAGCTTGCCTGTCTTGGCGTTCACGACGGCCGAGCGGATACCAACCCCGCCGCGGGCATGCGGCGCGAACTGAGAGACCTTGGTGCGCTTACCATAGCCGTATTTGCTGATTACAAAGATACTGGAGCCTTCCTCGACTACGTCCATACCGATTACCGCATCGTCCATACGCAAGCGAATGCCGCGGACTCCCCGCGAGACACGCCCCATTGGCCTAACCTCACGTTCGTGGAAACGGATCGCCTGCCCTTGGGCGGTAGAAATGAGTACCTCGTTGTTGCCGGCAGTCATGCGAATCCATTGCAGCTCGTCACCGTCATCCAGATTTATCGCGATTAGTCCGCTGTTGCGTACGTTCTGATACTGCTCGAAAGGAGTTTTTTTGACCGTGCCGCGCTTGGTACACATAAAGAGGTTGCCGCCATTCGCCTGCTTGCTGACGTTAATGATGGCGTTGACGGTTTCTTCCGGCTGCAGCTGTAACAAGTTGACGAGTGCTATGCCCTTAGCGCCTAGACTAGCCGTTGGCACCTCGTATGTCTTCATACGGAAAACACGGCCTTTGTTCGTGAAGAATAAGAGAAAGTCGTGAGTGCTGGCATAGACAACTTTATCAATGACATCCTCTTCACGGGTCACCATGCCGCGCCGGCCCTTGCCGCCGCGCCCCTGCTTCTTATATTCAGCTATCTGACTCCGTTTTATGTAGTTTGCTGCTGTCAGCGTCACAACAACTTGCTCATCGGCGATTAGATCCTCGTCGCTCAGACGGTCTAGCTCTTGCGGCACAATTCGCGTCCGGCGCTCGTCGCCATACTGTTGTTTCAGCTGCAGGAGTTCATCCTTAATGATATTCAAAATTTTCTGCTCATCGGCCAAAATAGCTTCGAGCTGGCTGATGATTTTGCGGAGTTCGGCAAGCTCGTCTTCAATCTTCTTGCGCTCTAGGCCGGCAAGCGTGCGCAGCGGCATTGCCAGAATTGCCCTAGCTTGGATGTCACTTAGAGTAAAACGCTTCATAAGATTCTCGCGTGCTTCGTCGGTCGTCTGGCTAGATCGAATAGTCTGTATGACCTCGTCAATATGATCGAGTGCAAGGGTGAGGCCTTCCAGGATATGCGCCCGCTCCTTAGCTGTCCGTAGTTCGTACTCGGTGCGCCGGCGGACGACAGTGCGGCGATGCTTGATGTGTTCTCTGATAATGTCCTGCAAGCCAAGGACACGCGGCTGGATGCCATCCACAAGCGCCATCATATTGAAATGGAAACTAGTCTGCAGCGGCGTCTGTTTATACAACTGGTTTAGCAGCTTCTTCGGATAGGCATCCTTCTTAAGGTCAATGACGATGCGCACATTACCGCGAGCGCTTTCATCGCGTAGGTCAGCGATGCCTAGGAGCTTTTTCTCCTTCACCAGGTCGGCGATTTTAATAACCAAGCTCTCTTTGTTGAGGGCATAGGGTATCTCGGTTATGACAATCTGGTGACGGCCTTTGTTTGTCTCAACAATCTCGGCCGTGCCACGTGTCACGACGCCGCCGCGACCGATGGCGTAGGCGGAGCGGATCGAGTCTTTGCCATAAATAACACCGCCGGTCGGAAAGTCCGGACCCTTAACATATTCCAGCAGGTCATCTAGGCTGGCATCAGCATGGTCAATCTGGTAGACAGTAGCATCGACAAGCTCGCACAGATTATGGGGCGGTATGTTCGTAGCCATACCGACCGCAATACCCATTTGGCCGTTCAGGAGCAGGTTAGGAAGCTTTGCAGGCATGACAGACGGTTCAGTCGTGGTGCCGTCATAGTTGTCGCGAAAATCGACCGTTTCCTTATCGATGTCGGCCAGAAGCTCGTCGGCCAAGCGTGCCATCTTAGCTTCGGTGTAGCGCATAGCAGCCGGCGGATCGCCGTCCATTGAACCGAAGTTTCCCTGACCGTTGATGAGCATATAACGCATCGCCCACGGCTGGGCCAGGCGCACCATGGCATCATAAATGGCAACATCGCCATGCGGGTGGTATTTACCCATAACCGCACCGACAACGTTCGCACTTTTACGATGGCGTGCGTTGCTGCGTAATCCGTCTTCATGCATACTGTACAGAATGCGGCGGTGAACTGGTTTGAGACCATCCCTGACGTCAGGTAACGCACGATCAATGATTACGCTCATGGAATAGCGCAAATAACTATCTTCCATGATATTTTCGACAGTCCGTAGCTCCAGGCGATCACTTGTTCTTACCGAATCAGACACATTGATCTCAGGGTCTGGCGATTTTGTTTCGTTATCCATATCAGATATCCAAATCTTTCACGAACTTTGCATTCGTCTGAATAAAATTCTTGCGCAGCTCTACTTCAGTTCCCATAAGCTTATTGAAAATTGCGTCTGCTTTCTCGCCGTCCTCCACACCAACCTGTACCAGCACCCGTTTTGCAGGGTTCATGGTAGTCTCGAAGAGTTGCTCGGCGTCCATTTCGCCCAAACCCTTATAACGTTTTTGCTCAATGAAGCCAGCTTGCTTGTACCGCTCTTCGTCAGGATTAACTTTCAGACTGTCTGTTTTTCGGGCCGCAATAGTAGCATCCAGTACTCGCTCCAACTCTGCCTCGTCATATATAAATACGCTGGATTTGCGGCCCGGCTTGACTAGCTCGAATAACGGCGGTTTGGCTAAGTAAATATGACCGGCATCAATAACCGGCTTCATATAGCGGAAGAAGAAGGTGAGCAGCAGCGTACTGATATGAGAACCGTCCACGTCAGCGTCGGTCATAATAACAACCCGTTCATAGCGCAAGCTGTTAAGGTCAAATGAGTCTTCTATACCAACACCGAGCGCCTTTATTAGATTGAGGATTTCGTTGTTAGCAAGCATTTTATCAAGACGGGCTCGCTCAACGTTCAGAACCTTACCGCGCAATGGCAGGATGGCCTGCGTCTTGCTATCCCGCCCGCTCTTTGCCGAACCACCGGCAGAGTCACCTTCCACCAGAAAGAGCTCCGAATCCTTCGGGTTCTTGCTGGAACAATCGGCCAGCTTACCGGGCATGCTGGCGCCGTCTAGGACACCTTTGCGGATAATATTCTCACGGGCAGCACGCGCTGCCTTGCGGGCACGGGCGGCCAACAATGCCTTGCCTAGGACACCGCGAGCAATTGAAGGGTGTTCGTCTAAGTAGTATGCTAAGTATTCGCCCAGAACTTGCTCTACATATGTACGGACCTCGGGGTTACCTAACTTATTTTTGGTCTGGCCCTCAAACTGAGGGTTGGTCAGTTTCACCAGGATAACCGCTGTCAATCCCTCGCGGCAGTCTTCGCCAGAAAGGTTCTCCTCCTTCTCTTTCAGCATGCCGGTCTTGCGGGCATAATCGTTAATAACCCTGGTCAGTGCGGATCGGAAACCCGTAAGATGGGTACCACCATCGGGGTTAAAAACATTATTAGCAAACGTCTTTATGGTTTCGGTGTAAGTGTCAGCGTACTGCATGGCGATTTCAATCTGGGCATCGTCAATAGTCTTATCAACATAAAATACATCGTCGCTAACCACGTCTTTGCCGATATTGAGGTGCTTTACATATGAGCAAATGCCACCCTCGAAGTAGAAGCTATAACGTATTCCAGTCCGCTCGTCTTCTATTGACGTTCGGATGCCTTTCGTAAGATATGCGGTATGACGCAACCTTCCAAGTATAGTTTCATAATTGAAGTTGGTCGCCTCAAGAATTGAGCCATCGGGATAGAACGTAATATTGGTACCGGTGCGGTCAGACTTCCCTACAATCTTTAACTCCGTTTGTGGGATACCGCGGGCGTACTCCTGGCGGTAGCTATTGCCATTTTGGTAAACGGTAACGATTAAACGGTTGGATAGCGCATTTACTACGCTTACACCCACCCCATGAAGTCCACCCGAAACCTTATAGCCGCCACCGCCGAACTTGCCGCCGGCGTGCAAAATAGTTAATGCCGTTTCTACACCGCTTTTGCCAGTCTTGGGATGTTTACCAGTCGGAATGCCGCGGCCATTGTCCGTAATCGAGATGCCGCCATCGGCCAGAATCCGTACAGACACTTCGGTCGCATAACCAGCCAGGGCCTCGTCGACGCCATTATCAATAATCTCCCATACCAGATGGTGCAGACCTTCGATACCAGTACTGCCGATAAACATACCCGGACGCTTCCGGACAGGATCAAGGCCTTCAAGTACCTGGATTTGCTCGGCATTGTAACCTTTTTGAGCTGACACTTCGCTACAAACCCCCATCAATCAATTTTATTTTCCACCCGTTATACCTATTATAATCAGAAACCATACGGCGAGCAACCATCAGATGGAAATTCGTTTAGACTTACCCGTACGCTACGCATGCATGAAGCCACCTAATATTACATAATATGCTGCACTAAGTGTTGTCACCACGGACATGTAGCACGCCATCCTCATCTATAGATATCTGGTCGTCAGTACTCTCAGTATTCATATGACTATGATTTGGTTTCGGGTCGGGAAGTATAATTGCGTTTGGCATTTTGACAGATGCAACCTCTGGATTAGCCTTATCTACATCATCAGACAAGTTGGAAATTAAAGCCTCTGGGTCGGCAGAAGTCGTTGTCATGTGAACATCACTACCTAACATTCCGTTACTATGTCCTCCATTATTCAATGTATCGTTGTCACCTACTACTTTTTCGCTGCCAAAATCCTGGGCAGGTTGGCTACTACTACGGATTGTGGGACTAGCAGGCGTCGAAGGTGAGCCGGCTTGCCGCTTAGCAAGCCACTCATCAAGGAAAGATGCGCTCTTAGGCCCAACCGGCTGATTAGCGATGACGGGGGCATCAGCCGGACGAGCTACAGGCGCAGGAGGGCCCAACGAAGCTGGCGCCGGCTGTCCATAAGGCGAGCCCCCCCATGGCGAAAGCGCAGAACTGGCCGGGGCGCCAACCGTAGGCGGCTTGGGCTGCTCAAGTTTGGTTGCCATACGCGCAAATATCTCTTCTTCAACTACCGCTTTTGGACGCCCATACTTAGCACCAGAGAGTTGTTTCAGCGCTTCTGCAAGGCGCATATTGGGGTTACCGAGGGGCGGCAAAGTAGCCATGCTAAACGGCAGTGTGGGCACACCTCCTATCATAGTCCGTACTACAGTGTTGTAATTTGGTATTCGTAAAATGTCTGTTTCATCAAAAGAGGGTTGAAAATATTTTCGTAGTGCTTCAGCGTCACGATCACCAACGCGAAACGCCACGGTCGTGCCTACATTGCCAAAGACCGCATCACGAATTGATTCGCTCAGCTGCGTCGTAAACTGGTTGGCAGCGATAAGATTCAAGTGATACTTGCGAGCCTCAGACAGGATAGTAGCAAATGAGTCCGTCGAGAAGTTCTGGAACTCATCAACGTACAACGCAAAGTCTACACGCTCGTTTTCGGGTATAGCAGCGCGGCTCATTGCGGCAGCCTGGAATTTCATGACGAAAATAATGCCAAGAAGCTGCATGTTAAGCAGCCCTGTCCTACCCTTACTCAGATTTACTAATAGTATCTTATTAGTATCCATTATTTCGCGCAGGTTAAAGGCGCTCTTGGTCTGGCCAATAATGTTACGCATCATTTCGTTCGACAGGAACGCACCGAATTTACTAATGAACCAGCTTACGACGTCACCGTACTCATTTGAGCGTTGCGACTGAGGCACTTCCTTCTCCCAGAATTCACGTACATTGGGATCGGTTACATACTTGAGCTTTTGCTGCACAAACTTAGGGTCCCGAAAGAGCTTGGGTATATCTATAAAGGTTCCACCTTCCGGGTCTGCCATAACGGTCAGTGCCGCATTTCGAAAGAGATGCTCATAGCGGGGACCCATGATGCCTGTGTGTTGTGGATCATACAACTTGTAGAGCATATTAAGAGCTTCCTGGATTAGAAAGTCCTTCTGATCTGGTGTGTCGAATTCGAATATATTGAGCCCCATCGGATAAGACATGTCTGCTGGCGAGAAGTAGATTATGTCCTCTGTCCGCTCCTTTGGAACCATTGCAAGTAAACGCTCGACCGTATCGCCGTGAGGATCAACAAACGCAAACCCATTGCCATTTAGCATATCCTGCAATGCAAGGTTCTCTAGGAAAGTGGACTTACCAGTGCCGGTCTGCCCCACTACATACATGTGGCGCTGCCTATCCTGCAATGCTAGACGAATCGGCTTTTTTACGCCCCTAAAGAGGTTGTAACCCATGAGCAGACCTTCGGCTGGCATATTGCGGGGTGCGTCCACCTGTTTCGACTCCTGCCTACGCAGCTGAGACGTGGGGATGTTGCGTTGATCAGGAAAATGGAATATGGTCGCGAGCTCAACCGAATTGAGAATAGTCTTATTCTTCTGTTGTGGAAATAGCCTCATTACATAGTCCCTTACCAGCGTTTCGGTATGCTCTGCGGCTTGGTACTTGAAGCTATTCTTGCCTGGTGCGTCAAACAATGAGAATGAAGCAACAATATTAGACAGAACAGCCTGCGAACGTTGCGCGATATTGGACGAAACAATCACCCTTACCAATACTTCGTAGCCCTGGTAGCGGGTCTTATCGTCAATAGCATCTACAATGGAGCGTTCTAGGTTTGACAGCTCGGGCTTATCGCCCTTCTTATCCTTGCTCGCATCGGGTGGATTTGAAAGTGCTGCCACGAATTGCTTAGCAATAGATAAGATGCCCTGGAAAAGAGACTTATTAGAGGACTTACCATTCCGGATATTACTGGCAATCGTGCTTGAGGCCTGCTGCCACTTACGGTCAGCCGGCCTAAGGAGTATCTGAATACTGGCCCCGTCCTCTTTATCAAGCGTCGAAAGCGCATTCAGGACGGCCTGCATACCGTCACGTTTTGTTTCTTGATACGTGGCAATAGGGTACGCGAACGACTTACTGAGCGCGAACTCACCGCCTGTTACGGCGGAAAGCTTGCCGAAACGACTAAAAATATTATGCTCAGCAACTTCCTCAACTTGAGCCGATGGATACGCACTAATTATTGCTTGTTTTACGACCTCCATTAGTGACATCGGTGCCATAGTGTAGAAATAAACTAAGCCCTGGCTGCCCACAATCTCGAATGCTAAATGCCGCTGTCCGTAGAGTCTGTTCTTGAAACCCTTGCGCATTGTGCTGGCGATAATGTTGTAAATTGTTTGAGCCTTTGATATATTTTCGTCAACAATGTCGCGCACATCTCTGCCATTGGATTGAATGTCATCACTGGCTGGCGGCAAATGAATGAGCAGCGGCACCGTCTTGAGCGACCGTTCGTAGTTCTTTTTTTCCTGCAAACTGCGGCGAACATACCAAGCGACAACCGGAGCAGCAAGCCCGGCCGATACAAACAGTAATGTGATTGTGACGATAAGAAATGACATGCTACTCCGCTAGTTTTATGTCCTTGCCATAACGCTTCTTCATGTAGTCTGCCCTAAGCAGCGTTATGGCCCTACTTAAGCGATACGGATCATCCTTATTCTCGAGTATAATTCTCTTCATTATCGCAACCCATTCTTTCTCTATAAGATCACTGTCGCTTGCAACGTTGGGGATATCCAGATCAGAGGCAGCTTGCCGCTGTACCGAGTTCTGACCTGCCGCCAAGTTGGGGAGTGTAGCACTAGAGCCACTGGGAGCTGAATCAACTTTTGCAGGCGAGCTTGTTACGAGTGGTTGCTGGCTATCGGGAATCATACTAGCAACAGTATACAACCTCAGTTGCGCTCTGCTCTAGTGTCTTTGGTGCTAGCACGGCTACTTTCGCCGGAAATATAGCTAACATACAGATACAACGCAGCAGCTAGAAGCAGAGCCGCTAAGATGTCACGGCGGCTCAACTGACCGATGGATTGCATGAGCAGCAGGAACATCAACAACGCTGCAGCAAATATTGAGAGCCGCCTCTGCGTAAGATCACTAACCGCAACGAGTGCAGTGAGGATTCGTCCAAGCGCGCGGAAGATAGTATACAAAGTCAAGCCAAGTAACAAGCATCCTAGTATAACAATTAAGGAATTGCTAGAAGCAGGATTGACCAGTGCGAAAAATAGGAGATCTAGCACAAGCAGCAACACAAGACGTTTGGGTATTTGTAAGAACGGCCAACGGCTCATGCTTATAAGCATACAGTAAAAGCCGCCTACATTTTAGCAGTGGCGGCGTAAACTACTTTTAGTGCCCGGGCGATAAATCCGCTCCTATTATAGTAAATATATTAGCGCTTATCGCCCGAGCTTGACTGACCGCTCTTGTTAGCCGAGATTCTTTTTAGCTAGCAAAGAGCGCTAACGGTAAAACCGATGTAAGTACTTTTTTGTTTTGGCCTTACCTTTAGTATCCTAGTACACTATCGACCTTCCGTCAACACGTACAAATCCTTGTTGTGATACTGGCTCGGCTAGAGGCGCATATGCACAGGTCTTATACAAAAGTTATGCACAGGATGTATATTTATTAATCAAAAAGCTGTTGACATCCGAGAGCGTATTTTAATAAGATAAGGATAGCACTTGAATAAAAAAAGTGCTCAAAAACAAAAAACGAACCAAACAGAACAACGGCTACTCGCAGGCCGTTGTTTCTTTTTTATGAGAAGGTTTAAAAGCACAAGCAATTGACTTCTTTAGACCACCCTCTACAATACGCCCCATGGCCGCCATACGAAGTATTGTCGAGTTCGGGAATCGGGGCATATTCGTAGAAATTGAATGCCATATTTCAAACAGCTTACCGTCTATAATCATTGTCGGCTCCGCCAGCAAGTCAGTTGACGAAGCAAAAGAACGGGTTCGCGGAGCGTTCACCAGCAGTTCGCTTATTCTACCCAGAAAACGCATTACCATTAACTTAGCGCCGGCTGACGTGCCAAAAACTGACAGTAGTTTTGATCTTGCCATTGCGATGGCCATACTGCAGTGCAGCGGCCAAATTTCTAGTGACTGCCTCCATGACCTAGCCGTAATAGGCGAGCTTGGATTGAATGGCAGTGTTCGTCCTGCGCGCGGCATAGTGGGTAAGCTTCTAGCTGGGCGGAAACTGGGGCTCAGTAAATTCGTCATACCACAGACAAACCTGGCCCAAGCTCAGCTTGTTCCGAACATAACACTACTGCCGGTGCAGGACTTACGGCAGCTCTATATTTACTTAACCACAGGTCAGGGTCTTGAGTTACAACAGACACAGGAAGGCATACTCTCATTAGAGACCACTGCTCTACACGGCAGTGACTTCCCCAGCCTCAGTGAAGTCGTCGGTCAAGATTTTGCGAAGCGTGCATTGGAGATTGCCGCAGCTGGCGGTCACAATGTCTTTTTAAGCGGACCGCCCGGAACCGGCAAAAGCATGTTGGCCAAAGTTCTGCCGTCTCTTTTACCTGCACTAAGCCATGAAGAAATCCTGGAAGTTACTCACCTACACAGCTTGGCAACAAATAATTACGAAACGCCTACCATGCACCGCCCATTCAGGGCCCCTCATCACAGCTCCAGCCTGGTGGCAATTGTGGGAGGCGGCCACAATCTACGGCCAGGGGAAATCAGCCTTGCCCACCATGGTGTGCTGTTCCTCGACGAAATGCCGGAGTTTAATCGCATGACGCTCGAGGCTCTGCGCCAGCCGCTCGAAGATCGCACTATAACAGTAGCGCGGGCAAAAGAGACTGTTGAATACCCAGCCAATATCATATTAGTAGCCACAGCAAACCCTTGTCCATGCGGCTTCTATGGATCGTCAAAACCCTGCAGTTGCCTGCCGAGCCAGATCGTACGTTACCAACAGCGGATTTCTGGCCCCATACTAGACCGCATAGATTTGCATAGTTCCGTCCAAGACATAGATCACGCAAGCCTACTTGATCATCCGAGTAATGCGGCTGCGGACCAACGTATTCGCCAGCGTATCGCTGCTGCACGCGAACTCCAGCTCCTGCGTTTTAAGACAAGCGGCAGAACAAATGCAACAATGACTAATAAAGACATCCAGCGATTTGCGTTCATCGAGGGAAAGGCCAAAGAACTCGTGGACCAAGCAGCCGGCCGGCTGGCGCTATCTGCACGTGCCTATATGAAAACCGTCAAAGTAGCCAGAACCATAGCCGACCTGGAAGCTAGCACGTCCATACGTCCGGCTCATATTGCTGAAGCCCTGCAATACCGCCACCAAGGTAACTCACCCAACCTGTAGTACAGGGATTGACCCCTGTTAAGATATCTGTTATTCTTGTAGGCATGCAAGCAGTAACGGCAATAAAGGAGACTATATTAGTAAAGCGACTCGTCTGAATGGGGCAATTCAGGCTACAGAGCTCAGGGTGATCGATGAAGACGGCAAACAACTAGGCGTTATTTCCAAATACGAAGCCTTACGTCTTGCCGAAGAACGTGAACTAGACCTTGTAGAAATTTCACCCGACGCCAAGCCACCAGTTGCTAAGATAGTCGACTGGGGTAAATATAACTACCAGCGGACAAAACAGCTGCAGCGCAACAGAAAGAATGCTCGCTCGCCCGAAATGAAGCAAATGCGCTTCGGGCTAAAAATCGGCGAACACGACCTTAGTGTCAAACTCGGCAAGGTATCTGGCTTTCTGGAAGCGGGCCACAAGGTAAAGCTAACGATTGTTTACCGAGGACGCGAACTCGCTCACAAAGATTTAGGATTCAAGCTGGCAGATAAAGTCACCAACGAACTCGGTGACAAAATTGTTATCGATCAATCGCCGCAGTTCGCGGGCAAGCAACTGAATCTTGTCGTACGGAGCAATCCATCAGCACATCGCACGCAGTAGTAAACCCCAAGATAGAATAAGTCTAACCCAAGCAGTAGGAGAAAGTAGTATGCCAAAACTTAAAACCCATAGCGGTGCCAAGGACCGCGTTAGAATCTCTAAGAACGGTAAGCTCAGAGTCGGCCATCCGAACATGAGCCACTTCTTGCAAAAGAAAAGTGCCGCACGAAAGCGCAGCTTAAGCGGCCTCGGAACTCTATCCAGAACAAGTGCAAAGATCATTAAGAAGCAGTTAGGAGTCTAAGAATGCGTGTTAAGCGAGGCGTCGCTGGCCATAAAAGGCACCAGAAAATCAGGGCCGCAACAAAGGGCATGACCCACCCGAACCGGGTAAGTATAAAACGCGGGCGCCAAGCACTGACTCGGTCGCTGCAATTTGCATATCGAGATCGGCGTAATCGCAAGCGTACCTTCCGTGAGTTGTGGAATGCCCGCATCAACGCTGCTGCAAGGCTGCACGGACTGACGTACAGTAAGTTTATGGCTGGACTAAAAGCCGCCAACATCTCTTTGGATCGTAAGATATTGAGTGAACTTGCCGTCAACGAGCCGGAGGCCTTCGGTGCCGTTGCAAAGGCTGTGCAAAAATAGATACTGCTCATATCGGAAGGTTAGCAAAAAGCTCCCAACTTGGGAGCTTTTTTATTACCAGACTACCTATAAGCCGGGTTCTGTCGAAGCTTTAAAGGCTCCGTGCCAGCCATCTATCTAGTCATAGTGTTGCCACTATGATCAAGCGGTTTGATACGACCATCTGGCGGGAAGCCAACGAACGAATCGCGGTGATGGTCTCCTTGCAGCGGACAGGGTTTACCTCCTAACAATGTCACCATTGTCAGCTGCGGGCGCTTACCCCGCTCGTTTCACCCTTACCTTGTCTAAGCGACAAGGCGGTTTCGTTTCTGTGGCACTTTCCCTAGAGTTTCCTCTGGTTGCCGTTAGCAACTGCCCTTCCCTTGTGCTGCCCGGACTTTCCTCGTGCATAAAGCACGTGGCTAGCCGATAATCTGGCTACACGCAGATTATACCACTCTTGCTTATAAAACGCCAAAGCCCCGCCGTTGGTTGCCTATCTAGCGAACCCGAGTGTCGGCCTGGTGCTTGTCGAGCGCCTCGTTGACCGCAGCGTCAGCCAATTTATTCAATTCACGCGGCACCTGTGTAAACGTTACGCGCTCAAATTGCTTGCACAATTCCTTGACTGCGTCATGGATGGGCCATAGATCCCGGTTTTTTACCTTGAATATGCCTCTCATTTGATTGATTACAAGCATACTATCCATATAGGCATCCACTTTACGTGCACCCAAGACCTTTGCTTCTTCAAGCGCTAGCTTGAGTGCTGTATACTCAGCCTGGTTATTTGTCGTTATGCCCAGATAGCTGCCGCGACTGATTAATAGAGTGCCATGATCGTCATACAAGGCGTAGCCGCTCGCCGATGGCCCTGGGTTACCACGCGATCCGCCATCAGCGTAGACGATAACCGTATCACTACGAGGAAGTATTTCGGTATCCTCGCTACCGGCGATTCTAGGCGTAAAGGCAAAGCGGATAATTTTAACTGGCGTCTGCAAAGACACACCAACACCGTAATACCGTTGATAGGTTGCAAGCATCTCTTCCCGCGAGCGGAATTTCTCATGCCCGCCCATGTCAGCCTCACCAAGATCACCCAGACGCTTCTGTACTATCTCATTGATCGTAGCAGTACCGATCAGCTTCCACGTATCACGATTGTCTGGGCCGACTTTATCAATAAGCTGGACTTCGTCACCTACCGTTAAGTCTTTATCATCGAATAGTCGCCAAGTGCTGGTCTTCTCGCCACGCACAACAAGTTCAGCAAGGTCGTGATCTAGTTTAAGCGTTTTCATACATTGTTAGATATGGTCGGGGTGACAGGACTTGAACCTGCGACCTCACGGCCCCCAGCCGTACGCGCTAGCCAACTGCGCTACACCCCGAGTGAGTAATGGGACAAACCTTCGGTACTATCACCCCACAAAACAGGTTTTGCGGGGACCCCGGTTTTTCCCACCCGCGCGGTACGCGAAGTAAATCCGCGCTCCGGCTGCTCTTTTCCGTAACAGCCAAGAGCAGTTCTAAAGGGCCGGAGTTGCCATGATTAACCTGCTATAAGACAGGTCGGTGCTCGCATGTAAAAGCCACAGCCTTTACGAATATTGAGCCCCCTATGATTACATATTCAGGTAATCATTTGCGCAACCTTCCCGGCCACAATTTCATTATACCCTAACGTCCCACTGCTCGCCTAGAATGCCAAAGGCTAGAGGTCTGCCACTTCCATCCCCGTCAGTGGTCGCTCTTGCCCGTCTAAACCAGCACCCGCAATACGGAATTGATTATGCTAGTAAGGATACCACTTAAACCGCCAGCAAATACTAAGATCAAAACAAGCATTAGGCCATATGGTTCTATCGATCGCATAAACCGTTGGACGGCTTCCGGTGCAAAGGCATATAGCACCCGCGATCCGTCCAGCGGCGGAATCGGAACCAGATTGAACACGAACAGTGAGACATTCACGCTGATAAAACTAGCCAGGGCGTAACTCGCAAATTGGTTGTTCCCGAGCACCCGTATAGCAACGGCGGCAATAATTGCGAGCGCTAAGTTCGTAAGCGGCCCAGCCAACGCAATCAAGGCTGCGCCGAATTCGCCGTACCGCACTCGTTCCGGATTAAATGGTACCGGCTTAGCGGCCAAGATCGGCGCATGGAACACAGCCAAACTGATCAGCGGCAATAATACGGTCATGACCGGATCAATGTGCTTCAATGGGTTTAAGCTGACCCTTCCTTCTTCAGCCGCTGTGGTGTCGCCCAGGCGAAGGCCGGCATATGCATGCATTGCTTCATGCAATGACATACCGACCAAGATAGAGACGACAAGAACTAGGAGTTCGATTGGTGAAAATCCAAAAATCATACCGTTCTTGTAGTATACCAGTTCTCTCCTCGCATAATTGACTTATCAGATATAAATCGCTACAATATGATCTTAAGAGCATAAAGTTTATGAAGGATCAGTATGCAAACGTGTGATCTTACCGGCAAAGGCAAGCAGTACGGTAGCAATATTAGCTTCTCCCAGCGCCACACTAAGAAAGTATGGAAGCCTAACCTGCAGACCAAAACTGTAGTGGTCAACGGGCGAAAAGTGCGCTTGCAGCTTAGCACGCAAGCAATTCGCACCATGAAGAAAAAGGGTTTGCTGGACGCTAAGTAGCCTTTGCAAAACCTATTGTCGTACAAAACCTTCGGCTTCTTTTCCGAAGGTTTTGTACAATAGGCATCTAATTGCGTGTCAGGATAACAAGCTGCGTCGTGGCGCTCTGTTCAATGGGCTTAAAGCGCAACTTCGAGATCGTCTCGGTGGGCTCCATGGCGAGGTTCTTAAGGACCTGCTCCAATGGCTGTTGCTCGACGGGATAGTGGAGGGACGAGTCTGCATAATGAGTCGGTATAACCAATTTCGGCTCGATTGCTTTGATGAGCTGCAAAGCACCGGTGGCATCCAGAGTATAGCCATTACCGCCAACAGGGACAAACATGACATCTACCATACCGATCGCCTCCAGTTGCTCGTCGTTCAACTCGGGATAAATATGCCCCACAAACAGATAAGTAGCGTCCTCTGCGATAACGCGGTATACGGTGGCATCGTGCGTTCCGGGCTCATCCATGTGGCCTCTGGCCGCGATACCAAGCACAGACACGCCGGAAACTTCGTACTCACCCGGACCGTCTACGGCAAGCCGGGGTTGAACGACGGGCGCCTTGTGCCGACCCGTGTACAATAAAATATCCCCTTGTTTAGCAACAGACTTTAGCCCGAGTTCCGCCAAAGTGTCATCAACCACTACACGAATACCCTTTCCGGCTACTACTACGCAGTTGCCGCCAAAGTATTGTAAATCCATCACGTTCTCCTTACTTGTAATCTAATAATCCTTGCCTGTCCATCACCACCTGCTTCTTAGCCGACATAACGTCACTGATAAAACGGTCTTTTACCTGGCGTCTGTATTGGAAATCAGTCAGGCTCATGACTGTATAACGCAACTCTTTGCCCTCCTTGGCTTCCAGCTCAGTTACAAATTTCTGGACTGCATTTACATTTGTGTTGCCAACGATCAAGACATCAACCCCCGCGTGCTCGTCGCGCGTAAACTGGCCAGTATAAATAAGCAGTTCAACGTTTCCTAGGGCTTTAAAGTCATCTTTCTGCTTGCTCGGGCTCGTTGTTTTGTTATCCTTAACGCTATCTGAACCGAAGATGGCGCGCAACGGCTTATAAAATTCGTACGTCTGATTTACCTCGTAGTACAAACGGTTGTTCGTCATTTCCGAGACAATAATGCCAATGTTAAGAAGGTTGGACAGCTCACGCCGCACGGAGTTTATCTGCTCGTCAACTCTGCGCGTAATCTCACGCACGTAAAATGACCGGTTAGGGTTACTGAGGAACAGCTGCAGCAGCTTCACGCGTGTTTTTGACCCAAGCAATTGTTCAATCATGGCTTTATTGTAGCAAATGGTTCTCTTAAGCTGAACCTTGCTTATTCAGGAATGTCGTCAAAAGGTCCGCCGACTCCGCTGCTTTATCTTGGGCAGACAACCAATGAACACTCTTATTGCGCTTAAACCATGTCAGCTGCCGCTTCGCGAGCTGCATATCGTTATGCGCAAAGCTACGTTTGGCTTCGGCCAGAGTACATTCTTGGTTAAGGTAATCTGCAAAAGCTTTGTAGCCAGGCGCCCGCAGCGCTTCAACGTCGCCATATTTACTTATAAGCGTACCGACTTCGTCAACTAGACCTGCCGCGACCATCTGTTCAATACGCATGTTTATTCGTGATTCCAATTCGTTACGTGTCGTGCAAAGCCCAAGTACAAGCGTATTTGCCCGCAGCTTTTTAGGTTGCGCCGGTGCAGGCCCGCTTTCTAGCATTCTGCGTAAATGCCTAGGGTTAGCAACATTCTGCGGAAGTGGCAGCCCAGCGGCAGCAATCTTATCTTGAAGTTGTTCTACGGACAAACGTTCCAGTGACACATGTGTCGCCGCATCGGGCGGTGACCGGAACGAAAAATTATAGAGCACCGCGTCCACGTATAGACCGGTGCCGCCTACTAGAAATGGCAATTTGCCTTTACGGGCAATCTTATCGATTGACTGTAGAGCAAGCTGTTTGAAATCGTAAACGCTAAATTTTTCTCCTGGCTCTACGACATCCAAGCAATAGTGCTTGATCGTTCGCTGGTCCTCCAGGCTAGGCTTGGCCGTGCCAATGTCCATGCCTTTATACACTGTACGTGAATCGGCAGTAATAATCTCCCCGTCAAACCGCTTCGCAAGCTCCATGGCGAGCGCGCTCTTGCCGGCGCCCGTCTGTCCGATAATAACTACCAGCGGTGTTATATGTCTATCGGCCACCACAGCAACCTACCAACATCCACGCTATACTCGTCGTCCACTTCGACTCCTTCTGCTTCTAGCGCAACTTTGTGACCCTGGCGGCCACCCGGATAGCCAGGCGCAAGCCCGCCGCGTTTATTGACAACTCGCTGCCAAGGCAGATTTGCATCGCCAAAATGAGCGATTCCGCCTACAATCCGCGCCGCCCGTGCATTGCCGCATAGCGCCGCCAACTGACCGTACGTCATAACGCGGCCCGGCGGAATTTGTGCTACAACCGCCTCCACTCGTTCCCGAAAGCCGCCGTCAGCATCGTCTGTTTCCATCGCGACTTATTGTAACAGATTAGAGCGACGATTTGCTGACACGTGATTTCGACTCATGTGCGACGGTTTTGAGAAATTCTTCAACTGTCTTTGGCGTATGTTGGGCACTAACTTCCATGTCCTTCCGGATCCGCGGCATAAGCTCACCACTTTCAACTTCCTTCTCACCAACAACGATAGCATACGGCACTTTCATCATCTCTGCGGCACGTATTTTCTTGCCGACTGATTCGTTGGAATCATCGACATGTATGCGGACGCCGAGCTCGACTGCCTGCTTCACCATTGCTGACGCAAAATCCGCGGTAACCTTTTCTTGATTGACCGTTATAACCCGCACCTGCTCGGGAGCCAGCCATACCGGCAGATTGCCGGCTGTTTGCTCGAGTAAATACGCCATAAACCGCTCAAAGGCCCCCATGATGGATTTGTGGATGACCAGCGGATATTTCTTATCACCATCGCCGTTAATGTACGTCAGGTTCATGCGTTCCGGTACTACAATATCAAGCTGAACCGTTGCTATACTATCTTCCTTGCCAAGTACGTTCCGAGTCTGGATATCTACCTTCGGCCCATAAAAAGCAGCTTCGTCCAATTCCTCGACATAATGGGCTTTCGTAGTCGACAGGCACCTGCGGATAATGTCCGCCGCCCATTCCCAGCGCTCTTTTTTGCCGGCGTACTTTTCCTTTGAGAAATCAGGCAGAGACAGGCGGAACCAATAGTTTTTCACACCAGTTTCTAGGTACACCTCTTCAAAGAGCTGGAGTACGTTCGTAAATTCCGCTTCGACCTGCTCTTCGGTCACATAAATGTGGGAATCATTCTGGGTAATCGGGCCGCGCATGCGGATCAGTCCTGTTAATGTGCCGGACAATTCATAACGATACAGCCCGGCGTGCTCACTTAAGCGCAGTGGTAGATCTCGGTAGCTCTGCACCATCTTTTCGAAAATCATATGGTGGTGAGGACAGTTCATGGGCTTGATGTAAAAGACGTTGCCCTCCTCGTCTGGTTTTGTGCCGTACATGTTTTCAAGATAGTAACTTGCATGACCTGAACGCTCGTAGAGCTTAGACTGGGCCAATACTGGCGTCGCAACATATTGATAGCCGCGCGCTTCTTCTTTGTCGCGCATATAGTCCATCAGCGTCTTTTTAACCCGCTCACCGCGCGGCATGAGCAGCGGCAAGCCAGCACCAACACTTTCGGAGATAAAGAATAGCTGGAGCCGTTCTCCCAGTACGCGATGATCACGCTTCTTGGCCTCTTCAAGCATTGCAAGGTGTTGTTTTAGTTCTTCTTCGGTTTCGAACGCCACGCCGTATATCCGTTGCATTTGCGGATTTGTATCCTTACCGCGCCAGTAGGCGCCCGAAACACGCTGCAGTTTAAAGGCGCCCGCCTTGCCCGTACTCGCTATATGTGGGCCGCGGCATAAATCAGTAAAATCGGCATCTTTGTAAAATGACACAACTGCGACCTTGCTCTCGCCATCCGTTTGCAAGCCTAGCTCATCTGTATCCAAATCCTTTGCGGCTGTCGTACCGGTGCGTTTTAGATCGTTGAGAAGCTCTACTTTGTACGGTTGTCCGCCTTCTTTCGCCCAGGCGATTGCCTCGTCGATTGGGTTTTCAAAGCGCTCGAACGATGCGTCCGACTTTATAACTTTTTTCATTTCGGCTTCGATCTTTGGGAAATCTTCATCCGAAATCTTGGTGTCGCCCAAGTCTAAGTCGTAGTAAAAGCCATTTTCTACCACTGGCCCCACGCCAAATTTAGCGTGCGGCCACAGGTGCTGGATTGCAGTTGCCATAATATGCGCCAAGCTGTGCCGCATTACGTGCAGCTCGTCGTTGTTGTCAGTCATATGTTCTCCTTCTTAAGATTTACAGTAAACAAAAAGACGCGTCTGATTACATACTCTCGTATGGCATGTAATCTTACGCGTCTCGGACCCAGTTATGCGTTTTATTCTAGTGTCGCAAAATGGGCGGTTCCACCGGACTTCCTTGCATGTATCTTTTAGGATGCTTACAAGACACTTATGCTATCACGTTATCGTACGTATAGCTGCCGACGTGGCTCAGCGGTTGGTATGTCCGCTTCATCGCCTGAACGTGATTGTAACACATCGCAAAACTTCACCTAACACTAATATAATACAGTTGGTACGATATGGCTAGTATTATTATGTTGTCCTTATCACATCTTAACTGTGGACAGATAAATACGCTGACACCATACATGATATCTTCTATTCACACTCCGGGAGAAACAAAAAAAGCCGCTCATCGCGGCTGCTTAGCGCATGGTGGGTGATGAGGGGCTCGAACCCCCGACCTCGTTCACGTCAAGAACGCGCTCTAGCCAACTGAGCTAATCACCCTTTTCTCTGGCGGAACATATAAAATATAGCTGATTTAGTGCCTAAAAACAAGGGGAGCGTTGCCGACTACCTCTGTCATACAACCCTTCAAATGACTGCCGCAAATTGACAAAGCTACGCCAAAAGCGTATGATAGGATTCGTTAATCAGGGAGTGTTGGTGAGTACCACTAGCAATAGTGCTCTTGATGGTTTTCAATTGTTCTACGAAGAGCTAATATTTTCTACCCGAAGAAACAGCAGGAAGATAAAACGGCCCCGGGCCGGCAAAGCCTAGATCAAAATTCGTTAATCTACCCCGTCGTCCGTTAAGGATGTGCGGGGTAGATTGCGTTTTTCCGCAGTCTTACGCAGCTTATCCACTAGCTTTTTTAATAGCGTCATGACAATATGTAGACATGGTATGTATATACTGCTGCGGCGGGACGCAGGTTACTAACTCCCGTCTGCAGAAGAAGTCGAACAGCGTGTGGCGACGACGGCGATGTCTTGTCTGCAGCGCCGTATTTAGCTCGGTAGAACGCAGCGTGTATGAACGCTCGCTAATGGTTTGTTATGGCTTGTCGCACATTATTGCATTCGAGCGCGATATGCTCTTCCTGAGCATTTACGATGCCTGCCGTCACCGTAAAACCGCCATTTCAGACGCCACCGCCCTTGCCGACACAGTTCTTGGTAAACTACTCCCTGCATATGTATCACGGGGTGTTATTCAGCGAACAGACATCGTAGGAGTAACAAGCGAAGTTCTTAAGCGTTTCGACGCAGTCGCGCAGGTGCACTACCTAGCATTTCATCCCTTGTAAGTACCGGCAGCGACTGCGCCCTTATCTGACGCACCGACGACCGCTTTTTCGGTCACATCGAACTTATCCATATACCAGCCAAAGGCTAAGCGCCATTGCGAATAAAAAGCAGCGAACGAGTTGTATAGAATAGTCGTCACCGGCAGGTATGCCCACTGCGTTATCATGAAAAGCGTACGATGGCGCTTATACCGCTCCGGTTTTGGCGGTAAGGTTTTTAGACACAGAAAAATCATTACCACGCTAAGAACCAACGCGAACGTCTGGATGCGGCTTACGATCAACGGTAATTGGTTGGCCGCCAGGCTGTGAGGATGGAACAAACTCGGTATAAACCCGCCTATAAGAGTCAGGATGGGTGCAGCCGCCCATGATACGTGTGCTTCAGTCAGGCGGAACGTTTTGGCGATCAGATCAGACCGAGGCACCTTGTTCTTCCGAAAGAAACCCATATGTACCACGTAGGCAATGTCAGAAGCGCCGTACGTCCAGCGTCTCAGCTGCACGAACTGTGCTTTTAGAGTCTTACGGTAGGAATCAGTCAAGACTGCATCTTGGTAAATGGGCACATGGAGCGGATATACAATATAGTCTCCGTCAAACCGGAAGTATGAACGCCAGAACTGGTGTCCGTCTTCCACGATTGTGCGGACGCTCCAAAAGTTAGTCTCGATCAGCGATGCCATACCTTGGGCGTGTGAGGAAAAGTTGCGCATCGTATGCGGACGCATAGACAGGACAATATTGTAAATAGAATTGCCGGTAGCGAGTACACGCATCGGCGCAGGCGCGTCCCATATATTGTTCGTATACATCGCTACAGGCTGAAAAGCCGCGCGCACGGGATCGGGGCAAAGCACGTACGTATAGCTCAAGCAGGCCAGATACTCTTTATCGGGTCGGTTGTCTGCATCCAGCGTGGTAACTACCACACGCAACGGATCGATCCGCTCCCGTTCCAGGTACTTCTGCAACTCACGGCCAGCATAGGTGGCGTTACCGCCCTTGCCTATAAGTTCGCCCTTGATGTCCTTTGGGTGCCGTATGGCAAACGCGTAGAAGAAATTATCCTTATACGTATCGATCAGTTCGTGTGCCAAGCGGGCAATATTGTCGCCGCCACGCTCTTCGTAAGCAAGTATTAAGATAACTTGTTTCATTGGATAATTTGAAGTGAGCACAGACTGGATCGTAGGCTCTAGCACTTCGCGGCTTTCGTTGTACGTGGGAATGATAATAGCGTGCAGCAGTTCACTCGGCTTTATACGTAAATGCTCACCGCCGTGCACCGCCACCTGCCGCCGGTGCCAATCCGGGCGGCCTGCAACAGATGCGTCTACCTTGCCCGCTTCAAGGTCGTCTACAAGGTTCAGCCAATTGAGCTTTTGGTTTTTACGCATTGCCGCGTAGCCATGCAGCGAACGGATCGCAACGCCAATAGCCCGCGACAAGTAAACGAACAGGTAGAACAGTACGAAGAAGGCAGCCAAAGTAACATTTAAGAGGCTCAGTATAAACAGCAGAAGGATAGCCGACACACTGAGGGCGAGGGGCAGAATTTCGAACAGTCTATAGTGCCCTCGACGTTCGGTTTTGTCTGGAATCTCAATATCAATCATCGAAGGACAAGCAAGGCATTACTTACAATTATGGCGAGTACAAGCAGTAACGTGCCTAGCCCCAGCACAGTTACGGCGAGCTGGCGATGGATACGATACACGCGCAGGCTGATAGTTGTATGAATTGCCAGCACCATCAGACCGAAGATGATAAAACTAAATAGCTCGGTGCTGCTACCGCTTTTAAAGGCATTAATCGCAGCACTAGAACGATACTGGACAATATAACTGCTGTGACTTGTGTCCAGCCTAAGTAGCGTAAGTAGCGCCAGCAACAGCGTTAAGAATACGTTTACGCTTGCGAGCAGCAAGACCAGACGATCATGCAAGTATTGTTTAGGGACAACCATAGCTTAGTTATTATTGTATAGCTTCGCGCGGCGCGATTCTACTGGTTTATTCCGATAGCCGAGTAAACTGATCGGGTGTGTGGCATGTGAAATGTGGTGCGGGTGGCGGGAGTCGAACCCGCGTCTCAGCCTTGGGAAGGCTGCATAATAGCCGTTATACGACACCCGCTCGTCGTCACGTACGCCTATGTCTCGTTTTCCTGACAAGCGGCAAAAGCTTCGGCCTCATACCACGCTTCTCCTCTCAAAACTTCAAACGGTCGACTTCGCTCCCTGATTTAAAGTTTTGGCTCAGCTGCAGCTAACCGCGAGCCGCCTAGTGCAGCGGCGGCGAGCGTAAGGAGGAATCCTGGAGACCCTTTAGCCCTTTGCCGGAAATATTTATTTTCGGCAAAGGGATTGGGGTCGGAAGGTATTCCGACGTGGAGCCACCTTGGGGATTCGAACCCCAGACCCCCGCTTTACGAAAGCGGTGCTCTAGCCAGCTGAGCTAAGGTGGCGAAGTCCTAAAACGAGTTATATTATAGCAGACATTTCCTCCGTTGCTCCAACTGGATACTTTATTTATTCAACTTAGCGATGCTGAAAATCATAAGAGAACAACATAGCCGCATCGAACAACTCATGCATAACATCTCTCTGATCCTGAGTAGTTTTAGTGGTTATTGGCCGGTTTGTTGCGAAGAGGCTACCCCGTAGCACCACCGACTGCTTCGGTATGACAATCACAGACATCCTGGAATACTGCATTGTGTTTGGAGTCTGGTTGGAAAGCAGCTTCCGGATAAGCACAATAGAGTGAAAAAGCGTGAACCTTCATAAGATCGTTCCAGCACCTCTCTAGGCTTACCAGTCCCGCTATATTCTGTTGGTCTAGCAGCAGAGCTTCCATATCTCCAAAAGCTCTAACCGGCCTCCCCCTGCCAGTCGCGGATGACATAACCCCGCCGACTTCCTTTAGAAATTCCCGGCAGTTCGGCATACCGCGGCACATAAACCTCGCAAGCAATTCTTCGGCGTCGAATGTAATATACTCGCCGGTATGCAGCACAGAATCGACATTAACACCTACGGCGCGTAGCTTTTTGTTCAGGTTAATCAGCGTCTGGGGCCTGGCCATGACGACGCAGGTGTCTCGCTGAGCCAAACCAGTGACAATATATTCGAGTAACGAAACGACAAGCTCCTCATCAAGGGGATAAAAATACATCAAATGGCTCGGCTGCGGCTTAGGAAGCCGCGCCGATCTCTGCTCCAGCGATGCAACATATGTATAAGGCACTTGAGCATATTAGCACAAATGTCTTAAAGTCAAAGGGAATCTTTATACAGACGTGGCAAGCCATGTTGGACTTAAATATCTATCTAGTCACCCTTGTGCCCGAAATCAGATTTGCGCGCTTCGCTCCTTGCGAACCGGCTATTCGCTGAGCTTTATTCTTCGCTGGTTCAAATTTCTGGTGCTCTGGCAATGAAAAATACTCATACCCTGGGCATAGGTCTTTTTCATTGAGGGGCTGCGACTTTAGAAGTGTGGAACTATTTCGCTGTTGATATAGCGCCCCGGACAGCTACGGCCTGATGCGTATAATATGCGCCGTTGTATAGCTCATGCTTAAAATCTTCTTCATGACCAGGCCGGACGTTTGCTAGTAATACCTTTTGCTCCCTTAAACAGACAGCTTCATTGGCGGTACCGTTCTTATTGAACCTAGGCGCTGCAACTGGCAAATAGCTAATTTTGTAATCGCTGCCAAAGAATTTATAAAACAAGAACCTGAGCCGTTTTTCGTGCTGCTCCGCACAGACGACCAGAAGCTTCTTATATCGCGGCTACGTGCACAGATAGCGCTTGAGATAATAAACGTTACCAGGCGTATCTTTAGAGTGAGATTCCATAACTATATCTTCCCTCTCCACGCCATGTCTAATCAGATTAGTTTTCATCCTTTTACATTCTGTTACAGGTGGGTGTATGCCCAGCCAATCAAACCAGATACTCCAGCAGCCGCAGACGGCAATATGTAAGCCTGGATTTTCCTGATAAAACTCAGCTGCCACGCGCAAACGGCTACAGAGGTCTTTCCGCATGCCCCAATGTAAACCTAGTTTGAGACCGGGGATAATAATAAGATCGTATTGCTCGCTGCGTTTTTTCATTATTTTTTATTATTTGACTTTATAGAAAATAATACCACAAAAGTAATATTACATCAGGCATAAACATAAAAATTCTGGCGGGATGTCGAGTCGGACTTCCGAACTATTTATACAGTTGGTTATGATTACCAACAGCAACGAAATAAGCAGTTGTATCGTCTATCATTTTGAAGTGTAGCCGCAAATCACCCCCTATACTTATTGAGCGATAGCCTAGCCACTCACCTTTGAGTGCGTGGCTACGAAGATCTTCATGCAGAGGTTTATCAATAAATAGATCAATCGCATCAAGTACCTGGATTTTCTGTCTATTAGTCAGTCGCTCCTTAAATTGCCTGTCAAAGTCGGTATTAAAGCGAACCAGCATAACAGCCTATTTCATCAGGGAACGAAGATGCTTTCGTGCTTCCTCGCGATTCAGGGGTGGACTAATATTGCGACCTATTTTTAGGTCTGCCTCAGCTTTACGCATAATCTTTTCTAGGTAGGGCGTTGGTTCAAGCGTAGGTGCTAGAACAACACGACCTTCACGTACTGCTTGCTTGAGTACCACAGTAACAAAAGCACTTACAGACAAACCGACAGAAGCGGCAAAATCTGTTATCTGCTGTTTGGTTTCGTCGTCAGTTCTGACACTTAGTAATGCGTTGCTCATAATGATTACATTGTACAGCAATCGTAATCATTTAATCAATACTTGGAAACAAGGTTTTCGAACCGAGGTAGCGTCCGGTCGGAGGTAAAATTCCGACAAGGGTGGTGTCTGGTTTGGCGGGCCCGACCGGATTCGAACCGGCGATCTCCTCCGTGACAGGGAGGCGTGATAGGCCAGCTTCACTACGAGCCCGCGTTATCTCTACAAACAGACGCCTACGCGCCTTAATTTGTTCTATTGGTCTTGGCAAGAATACCAGAACAACAGAGGTCATAATACCAGGGTGAGGCGCCAAAAGCAATGGCTAGGGACAAGCCCTCAAGATAGCATCAAACATGTATAAACACGCGCGGTTTCTCTCGGGCTTCCAGAGGCTTGGTGTAGTCAGTAACGGGACGGAAGTTAAACGACATATGCGCCGCCCGGACGGTATTACCCTGGATATCGGTAAGTTTTACAATCTCCAGGCTGTACCCGGTATTGATAATCCACGAATAGTTACCGCGCTTTAACTGGAACAACTGGCTGACGACCTGCGGCGCAATACCAGTATTGGACCTGCTGATTGCTATGCCATAGTCACCGCCGTTAGCCCGTGTAGTGGCATCGTCAGAAACTTGCTTCGCAAGCGTAGCAAAGTCGGCGCCACGCTGCAATTCCGCCAGCGCCTGGTTAGCGCGGCCGTGTGTTTTGGTGTCGAGCTTATCGACGACCTTCTGCTCAAGCAACTCTTGCTTTAGCTCACGGCGAAAATCCTCGACCGACCAACCCCAAAATTCGCCCAGAACATTCCGGAACACCTGGTCGCTGGCGCCCAACCGGTTTTGTGAACGAACCAGCGCCACCGCCCCATCTACCTCGCCATCGTTGACGGTGACATGGTTTGTAGCCGCCAACCGCTGCACATAGGCTGCTTTCAGGACTTGATCCAGGGATCGTTGTTTAAGCACCGCCAACTGCTGCTTGCCTGGAGCCGTACCAAAGTTGGTATCGGGTTGTTGCGTCTGGTAATAGTGCATGTAGTGCCGCAATTCAAAAAGATACGTATTGTAGGAGACGACATACCTGTTGCCGATAACAGCTAACGGAAACGGCAATACGCGTGTCACGCCGTAGATAAAGCTTGATGTGGACTGGAACTTATACAGCTCCAGGCAGCAAAAGACGAAGAGGCCGACCACGGACGCAACGAATATACCAACGGACCACTTTACGATACGATGCTTGGAGGCTTGCAATGGATAAATGTACTTCCGGGCGCTCCCCAACACTTCGTCGCGTCTCGCCGCAACAGTTTCGTTAGTAATGCGTACAGTATCGGCAGCGCTCAACGGTACAGACGCTTGTTGACCGCGCTTGCGCCCCGGGAGGATATTATTGATGCGTATTGCCATAGTTCGTTACACTTCTTCGTTTGCTGGTTCTGTGCCATTCAGCCGTTTGAACGGCACCTCTACGGGCTTAACACCGTGGTCGCGAAGCGCCTGGACAAGCTTACGCTGTATTTTGGCAGGGTGAGGTACGTCATGGATAATCAACTCACCTATGTATGTCTGCATCTTTATTGTACCAAACCCTAGCAGCGTCTGCTGCAGACCGGCTATGTCGTAATTCACCTGTTGTATTTGCTTTAGGCTCATATCGGCAAAACTGGTGTGAAATAACCCGCTTTGAGTGACCTGCACAAATCGCTGCGTGGTCACGATAAACACGCTAAAATACCAGCCGATCCACCAAGGCAACAAAAGGAGCGAACCAAAGACGATACTGCCGATAAGTGCCAGAAAGAAAGCCACCATACTGGGAGGGTTATTGGGCCGGACATAAGTCAGAATGAGTATCACCACGGGACCGATGAGCCACGACGACATGCTGATGACCAGCCCTTTGCGTATAATGAGCGGGTGACGACGAAAAATGAAGAGCACGTCTTCATCATCGAATTGACCTTCGAAAGATTTCGCCGATTCTTTGCCGGAATCATTTTCGGCCATATATAGATATTGTAGCAGCTCTGCCGTAATAAATGGTGCGGTCTGATGCTGATGCCCCCTGGCTGATATGTTCCGAGAAAAGTACTGGGAAGCAATCGTCAGTATGACCAGAGAAATCAGGATTGCAAAAACAATTCTTATTCTAGCCTAAAAGAGAAGAAGCTCATAAAACTCATTGCTCGTCTGGATGCCAAGCGAATGGGAACCCGATATAACCCCCAACCATCCGTTTCCAATAACCTGGCTAATCAAACCAAACCGCTACTTCGGCTCCATCATACCGCTGGTTCGTATAGTGAAGAAGTTTTACATGCACACCATTTACATTGTCATAAATTTCTGTATTCTCTGAAAATTGCATCTGAGGTACTAATTTGCCCGTCTTTGAATCTTTCTTTTGATTGACTATCTGAAACGTGTCGTGCTGGGGATTCTCATCCGTCACGCGCATTTGTAAACCGGACGAATCATAGAATGAGATCATGTTTACTAACTCTATCCAATAGGCACGCCCGTTAGGCAACGGTATTCTTACTACTTTCGTAGAACCTTTGTGATCTTCAGACTGCATATGTTCTAAAGAGATGGTTTGTCGATTATTGTTTTTGGCGATCGACTTAATTTGGCTACGCGGTAATTTATCAAGCGCGTATCTTACGAAAGCACAGGGGAACCCTTTTTTGTTACCCATCAACGAGTCGCCTCCGTAGAGGATGAACGATGTCAGGTCTTCAAAGTTATGCGGGTCGGTGAGACTTAGCTGCTGATCATGCCCGCTAATCCCAAACGAGTGTACAAGTTCGTGCTCCAGCGTATCGTCGTTACGTATTGTAATAGAAGTACCTTCGGCAAATATTATATTGTACGGCTTTGATGTACCTCCGAAATAATAGTCTTTTATCTCCTTACCATGAGTCGCAATATACAGCAAGGTCTGGACGGGTAAATTATCAGTACTTCTTATTCGAGAAAAGTTCGGAATCAGACGGTTTCCAATAGCTTGGATTTCTGAATTACTTTTCGTTCGTAAATCGTCGGGTACCGTCTGCCATCTATCGCCTAAGATTGCAAACTTTGTATCAATCTGCAGAGCACGTTTTAAATAGTTTGAGATTGTTCCGTTAAAAGCGTCTAGCGCGCGGCTAATTTCAAAAGGATCCGGTTCCGTCGGTTGCTTCATTGCCACCACGAGAGCTTGTTGATGATTCGCGAGCGCAAGCTCAGGAAAACTTGGAAGCTCTTGGTTTGTACTGCCGCATGACTCCGAAAAGGTCATCAAACTAAGGCCGCCAACTGCAAGCGCGGCGTTTCGCAAAAATTCTCTTCTATCTTGAAGCCCAAAATTTATTAATTCTGTCATCGCACCTTAAAATTTCATTACTGCCGCTGAGCTTAGCGTGGTTACTGGTGTTTGCTCGACGAATAATGCAACGCAGCGAGCGTTAAACTACCGGTATACTCAGAATAACCGCACACTCTGGATCCACAAATCGTTACCACGGCCAAAGGTAGTATGCCTAATTGCGGCAAAGTCTCTTGTGTATAATCCCCCTTGAGAGTCGCCCAACGAGACACGCCTGATCCTATTCCAGTTGTTGCTCACAATGCTTACGCTTGGTGCCCCCGAGAGGATTCGAACCTCTAGCTTTTCCTTAGGACGGAACTATTTTATCCATTGAACTACGGGGACTGGTTGGTGCACGTCTTGGACATTTCCTCTATTTGCTAGCGCAACGCCGCATGAGCCACCACTTACCGCTTTAACCTTGTCAAGACCGCACCTGTTTACTAGGCTACTCGACAAGGGTTATCGGCGTCAATCCTAAAGATATCGACCAAAGATTTCAGCTAGCCAGGAATCCTGCCGTATACTACCGCTTCGTGCACGTTTTTATACTCGTAAAGCTCCGATGGTCTAAACCAAAGCTTAATCTCTGCTGCCGCTTCTTCTGGGTTGCCCGAAGCATGAATTAAGTTGGGCATCGTGGAGCCCCGCGCATTTGTGTAGGCTCGTGCGATATGGGTGTAATCTCCTCGTATTGTTCCCGGAGCGGCCTCCTTCGGGTCGGTGGCACCAACCATTTTGCGAACATGTGCAGTGGCCTCGATACCCTCGAGCACAAGCGCAAGAACCGGCCCATCGGTCATTTGGGCCATAGTAACATTGTAAATTTCCTGGCCCCATCGGCTAATAAGCTTACTAATACCCTCGTAGTGCTCATGAAAATGCTTTTCGTCGGGCGCCACCATTTTCATGCCGACAATCTTTAGGCCGGCCCGCTCGAACCTGGCTATGACTTCACCGACTATAGCCCGCTGCAAAGTATCTGGCTTGAGAATCACGAGTGTTCGTTCCATAGTTATCCTTGCTTAGTTGGCCCTATTCTAACAGAGAGAATGCTTCTGCGCCACCCCTATCGAAACCTTATTCGTGCATTGCCTCGCTGTCGTACAATATGATTATGCTATTTACCAAGGCCAAGACCGACTTTCTGGAGTATTTGGAAATCGAGCAGAACCGCTCGCAGAAGACAATTGCCAACTACGACCACTACCTTACCCGGCTGATCGACTTCGCCGGGGACATTCAAGTAAGCGATATCAATGCGGAATTGGTGCGGAAGTGGCGGCTGTGGCTCAACCGCCTGGGCACCAACACCGCTGACGAACTCCAAAAATCAACATCCAATTATCACCTTATTGCTTTGCGCAGCTTCTTAAAACTCTGCGCCAAACGCAACATCCCTGCCCTGTCTGCCGATAAAATTGAGCTGGCCCGTACACAGCGCAAACAGGTGACGTTCCTGAACGAGGACGAGCTGACACGGATATTCGCACAGCCAAATTTGCATACTTTGGGCGGCCTGCGCGACCGGGCGATTCTGGAGCTACTGTTTAGCTCCGGCTTGCGTGTCAGTGAGCTCGTCGGGCTTGATCGTGATCATATTAACCTGAAGCGGCGGGAGTTTACGGTACGCGGCAAGGGCCAGAAGGACCGGCCGATTTTCATCAGCTCCGAGGCAGCCTCATGGATCGAACGGTACCTGGAGCGCCGGGAGGATAATGCCCGGCCGCTGTTCCTGCGCGTACAGCCGAAGGGCAAACGGCCGGATACGACCGGCAACTTCCAGCGCTTGACTGCCCGTTCCATCCAGCGTCTCGTCAGCCGCTATGCTTTGCTTGCCGGCATTACTAAGCAAGTCAGTCCGCATACGCTGCGCCACTCGTTCGCGACCGACTTGCTTATGAACGGGGCCGATCTTCGCTCGGTGCAAGCCATGCTGGGCCACAGTAGCATCAGCACCACGCAAATCTATACCCATGTGACTGATCCGCATCTGAAGGCAGTGCACGAGAAGTTCCACCATCGGCAACAGGAATAGACGCTGGACATTGACAGCGAGCACCGAAATTCTGGCGTCTTAAATTAGGGACTCGGCGTCCCGACAGATTGCAGGTTGCACAGCGGGTTGCCGCCTCCACCGCTACTCATGTCGTCATAGACATTGAACGATCCACTGGTAATACCGTACCGCTTGCATATGGAATCTTCCGTAATAATAGCGGCACTCGGTACCTTACGGGCATTAGCATCTGTAAGGTCTACCGCCACCAAAACTCGGCGCAACACATCTTGAGCTTTGCCGGTCGCATCAATGGTTGCCTGCGCATTGTAGAACGTCTTGCTCGGGTTGGTGGTAATTGTCAGCGATGAGTCCGTCCGGTAGAGCGTAGTGACGCGCATGTAGTAGTTTGAGCCACCCAGGCCGCCAATCTGCGCGATGCAACTCGTCGCATCGCACTGAGCAGGCACAGGCGTACCGTTGGCCCCGAAGTTCACGTTATTATTCACGCTAGCCGAATCGAACGGCACGAGAAACATGGTTGTAGTATTCGCGTGCCAATTAGCACGGATTAGCGTACCATTGGCATCGAGCAAGTCTACGCGCAAGACGGGATAGTTGCAGCTCCACTGGCCACCGCCATTCGCTACCGGCCAACTGCCGAGCTGGCTGACATCGGTAAAACATCCAGTTGCCGTTGACGCCAAACCGGAAGGTACTTTCCAGCCTAGCTGAAGATTACCTACGCTCACACTACCGGTATTTATTGGCACCACCGTTGAACTGTAGCCCACGTTGTAGGTCAGCGAGGTCACGCCCGAACTAATGAGCACGCAAGAGTACGAGACATTAAAGCTAGCGTTCACCGTCCCGCTGAGCGAGTAATTGGCATCCTGATTGTCGCAACCTGTTTTGTCCGGAACGGATTGACCGTTTGCGAGAAAATTGTTTATCGCCGCGCGCGCGTCATTAATGCCGCTTTCGGCAGCATAGTATGCCTGCACGCTCAGCTGGCTATCGAGCGTATTACGTTGCTCGGTACGTGAAATTTCTGCGAAGCCCAGTACGATCAGACTGATTACTATCATCATGACCATCGTTACCATGATGGAGATTACTCCCGCTTCGCGTTCGGCCCCTCTTGTCATATTGCTTATATTAACCTATCGCCCATCATAAAACTACTGCAGCCGGCGCCCCACCGTCGTGGTTAGGTCGGATACGGCGCAAAATTGTGAACCGGCGGATCCGGAGCACGTCTCGTTTGCCCAGTCAGTACTGCCTGTTACGGCAGGATTCAGCAGGTCGTCGTCCCCGTATATGATGCGGACATGGATAATGTACAAATTACCAGAGGTGTTCACATCCAGCGCGCCCAAGCGCATGTGCTGACCGAGCAGCTCCCGAGAGCCTGTAGGCAGGCCGGAAGTGGCAGGCAAATCCGGCGTCGCTCCCGATGAGCAGTCACCAGGACTACTCACCACCAGAGCGTGGTAGCCTTGGTGGAGCCCACTGTTCGGAGCGCTATCTGTTACCTGCTGCCCGAGCATGTAAGAGTACAAGGTATTATCAACGCAAAGGCCAGCGACGCCGCTTGCTCCTGGCGGTATTGGGGTAACTGATTTACCGAATTGTATGGACTGAGCAAGCTGCGACATGATCGACCGGGCGGTGGTCTGCGTTTTGGAGCTCGTAATGCCTCTGTAGTAGTCGGCTGTAAAGCGAATAACGCCACTGGCTATGACGAGCAGAACAATGGCGAACACCGTTGCTGCAATCAAGAGCTCCAGGACGGTAAAACCGGCCGAGCCTAATTCACTTCTTTTTATGTACTGCTGCCCGCTTCTCATGTGCATGTCCCGTTGTTCTTAATATCAAGCTTTACAAGCAGCTGCCGGCCGGACCCGCCAATGGTAATAAGCCCCGACTGGTTGGTTGCACCGCTCACCAGACAAATCTGTACACCGCCTGGCGGATTAATCGGCGCATCGGCAGTTAGGTTCGGGTCCTGAAGTCTGTTGTCGATAGCGGCAGCGGTACTATTTATCGTCTGATTAAGGCTGGTGCCTGGCAAAGGTACGAGATCAATTTGTTGCCCTCCCGAAGCGTAGCTCCCGGTCGTCGAGTCGAGAGTGCCGGGCTCCATCAGGAAGCCCACGGCTCCAACGTCGGTTCCGTTGGACTTTACCCAAAGCGTCGTTAAACCATATTCTAGGGTTCCGCTCAGGGAATAGCCCGTATAGTTGCTGCCAACGCCAACAACGGCCGGGCTGACATTCTGAAAGGGTGACGTTGCGCCCGTGCCATAACCGCGCAGCCCTGCTACGGTATACACATTGTACTGCTCCGGATCGGTGCCGTGCACGCCAAATTGGATAACCTTCCCTAGAAATACGCAATCTTGGTTCGTTCCTTGGCTGCTCGAACTGCCGCCGAATTGTACGTTGCCCCCTGCAGCCATACAGGTGAAATCGCCGTTGTTTGGGTAAAAACCCGCTGAAACCTGATCAATTACCTGCTGGATGCGCGACTGCGCACTCTGAATGGAGTGACTGAATTCCGCAGCGTTCTGCCGACCAGATAGCGTCACGGCAATAGCCACGAACAGGCCGCCGGTTACTGCGAGGACAATCATCGTCTCGACAATAGTAAACCCCGCTGTTCCAAGGCCGCCTTTACGGTCGTCTGCACGCATAAGCCAAGTATAGCATAAGCAATATTTTACTGGCGCGGCGTCAGCTGACCACTCGTAATGCGTCAAGGCAAACGAAGCAAATGGCCGTACCAAACTGCTATATTGCTGCCGAATAACACCACAACAACAGCCGATGCCAGCAAAAACGGCCCGAACGGTACTTGCGTCGTCGCTTTCGCTTTGCCCCGAATAAGCATCGGCACAGCGACCAGCGACCCAAACAGCGAGGCGACGAAGATGAGCAGCAGTGCATGCAACGGCCCGCCGACCAGCAGACCAAGCACAATCGCCAGTTTCACATCCCCAAAGCCAATCCACTTGCCGCGCGACAGTACATATAACAGATAAAATAGCCCGGCACTGAACAGCACACCCCATGCGGCCTGCATAACCGCGCCCCAACCACCGCCGAATACGGCAGCGCCGGCGATAACCTCGATCACCGCAAGCCCGATTAACGGGTATACCACCCTGTCAGGTAGCAAGAACCAACGTAGGTCATAGACGGCTAATGCCATAAAGGCAGTAATAAAAATGAGCCACAGGACGAAGCTGAATACTCCAAGCCCGCTGCCGAAGCCAAGCGGCCACCACAAGTACGAGGCGATAAAAAGCAGCACCGCCACGAGCTCTACCAAGGGGTACTGCCACGAGATCGGCTTGTGGCAGTAGCGGCATTTACCGCGTAAAGCTACCCAACTCAGAATTGGTACCAGGTCCTTCGCTGCGAGTACATGATGGCACGAGGTGCACATTGACCGCCCAGTCAAAATTGATAAATTTTTAGCCCCTGTCTGCTTCGCTTTCGATCTTTTTGCCCTGGACGTTGCGTGGGCATACTCCTCTTGTTCGTGCAGCCGCCACACCAACGCATTCACAAAGCTCCCCAGGGCTAACCCCAGCGCAGCGAGCACGATTATGTACATGCGCTTATGGTAACACAACTACGCGGGCGTATGAATGCATAAGAGACGGCCGCCTAAGACCGGCGAGCTACTCTAGTGTTAAGAGAGAACTTTAGCGTTGCTTCTTGCCCTAAATAAAACAGACTCCGCTTTTACGGAGTCTGTTTTTGCCTTACGATCTTACGCGCTTAAGATTCTTGGCAAGCACCTGCGTACGAACCCGTACCGCTTTCAACTTCGTAAATCGCCGCGAGCTGGCGGGCTGACCCGGCTACTGACGCATTGGTTGCGGCACAACCGGCTGCCGGATCAATCGTTACACGATCATTTGCTGCGGTGGTATAGGGCCCCGAACCAGCATAGGCAGCAAGCATGTTAACTTGGCCGGTAGCTGCGCCGATTCCACGGTTAAAGTAACCAACCTTAGCCTCAGATGTAGTACACGTACCGCCACCGCAACCAAAGGTGACAGCACCGTTGGCAAAGGCGGCTGACGTTGGCAACGTCCCATTATTGTTGTTCACGAATTCGCTAACACCGGCCAACAATGCGGCGACGTCATTCTTGCGCTGCGTATTGCGTGAGTTGCGCTGCAATGCCGGAACGGCCAAGAAGACGATGAGTAGTATCAAACCGGCGATGGCCAGTACGATCATCACCTCAATGATGGTGAAACCACTGGTTTTATTTTTTTGTAACTTTCGTAACATGCAAATGCCCCCCTTGTTGGATATTGCCTTAATGCTTATGTTTGAATATTACCGGCAGCGTTCATAAAAATCAAGCGTCTTTTTACAATTTGGGCTTAGAACCTATCCAAGATCTTTTTTCAGTCGTTGGCCGTACATCCTGGTGAGGTGAAAAACTATTTCTGGTGAGGAGGCATACCTAAATGGTATGACGACGAACTGGAAATAGTTTTTCGGCCGCCAGGGGTGCGGACAAGCGCGGGAAAAGATTTTGGATAGGTTCTTAGACAACGTTGTCGATATGGCTGGCAAGGTTGTAAATTGGCAGCAACACTGCCGCCACAATGGTAAAGGCGACAAGGCCCATAATAATCATCATGACCGGCTCTATGATGGTCTGGATGGCCTTAATTTCGTTATCTAGCTCTTTCTCGTAGTAATCGGCTGACTTGCTGAGCATCTGCTCCATGGAGCCGGATTGCTCGCCAATTTTGAGCATGTTCGGTACCAACGCCAGGAAATTCGGGTCGCCTTCCAACGCTTGGCCGAGCGACTTGCCTGCCTTTACCTGCTCGGTTGCCTTGTTTATGGACCCTTCAACAAGCACGTTATCAACCGCCTTGGCGGTAATGTTAAGCATTTGTATCAGCGGCACGCCGCTGGCTACTAACGTGGTCCCGGTGCGTGAAAAACGCGCCATATACATCTTCATAAACAGAGGACCGATTGGCCAGGCACGCATCTTAATGCCATCAATGACGGTCTTCCCGCCCAATGTCCGCGCCCACCGAGACGTAAAGACGGCAATGACAGCAAATATAATGGCCAACACCCACCACCAGTGAATGACGAGGTCGGAAACGGCGAGCAGTACACGCGTAACGAGCGGCAGCTGCGTGCCACCAGTCTCGGTATACAGAACTTTAACTTGCGGTAAGACTTTGACAAGCATGAATACTACGACCGCCATCATGACAACCATAACGATAAGCGGGTAAATCATGGCGCCCCGGACTTTGGCGACGATGTCGGCATCTTTCTCTTGCTGGTCTGCCAACCGTTCCAGCGCTTTGTCGAGCGTACCGGAAGTTTCGCCGGCAGCGATAAGGCTTAGGTAGACTTGGTTGAAGACGTCTGGGTACTTGCCCATAGCCTTAGCCAGCGTCGTGCCGGCTTCGACATCACTAATAATGTGCGCGATGACTACCCTGAGCGGCTTGCTTTCGGTTTGATTGTTGACGTAGCGCAAGGACTGCAGCAACGGCAGGCCGGCGTTTAGCAGCGTGGAGAGCTGGCGCGAGAACAAAATACGATCCTTGGACTTGATACGGTTCAGCCGGCCCAAGAGACCCATGGTCCCGTTCCTGCTGATTGAAATATCCGTAGGCACCAGGCCTTCGGCGCGGATCAATTTGGCGGCGGACTGTTCGCTGTCGGCCTGCACGGTGGATTTGACGCGCCGTCCGCTCACCGGATCGCGGGCCTTATAGTTGTACGTCAACATCGCTGGTACCCCGCGGCACTGACAGTAATTTGTAGTACGTGTGCCAAACCGGGCCGCTCACTTCGTTTGGGCAGCTGCCGCTTTGTACTCGGTACCTGATACCAACTACTCATGCTAACTCCTCATAAGCCTGTCGAGCTCATCCAAATCGACCGCAAAGTTACGGGCTTCGTCGTAAGAAATCGTGCCCTCGTGAATGAGCTTGGCGAGGGTCTTGTCCATACTCTGCATCCCGTACTCGGCGCCTGTCTGGATGACGGCGTCAAGCTGATGGGTTTTGCCCTCACGGATAATGTTGCGTACTGCCGGCGTTACCGCCAGTATTTCGGCGGCGGCGATACGACCGCCGCCAATGGCCGGAATGAGACGCTGCGAGCAGATGGCCATGAGGATATTAGAGAGCTGCGCGCGGATCTGCGGTTGCTGGTGCGGCGGGAAGACATCAATCATACGGTCGATACTCTGCGACGCACTGTTAGTGTGGAGCGTCGCGAATACCAGGTGGCCGGTCTCGGCAATGGTGATGGCGCTGGCAATCGTCTCTAGATCGCGCATCTCGCCGATCAGCACCACGTCGGGATCTTCACGGAGCGCCGAGCGTAGTGCCGCACTGAAAGAGTACGTGTCGTAATGTACTTCGCGCTGCACAATGACCGATTTGTTGGACTTATGGGCATACTCAATCGGATCCTCGATGGTAATGATGTGTACGGCACGCTCCATGTTGATTTTATGGATAAGCGCCGCCAGGCTCGTGGACTTACCAGAACCAGTCGGACCTGTCACCAACACAAGGCCGCGCGGGTAGTCAGCGAATTTGCCCACCACCGGCGGTAAACCGAGCTGCTCTATAGATAGGATATCGTTCGGAATCAAACGCATCGCCGCGGCTAAGTTACCTCGCTCGTGGAAGGCGTTGACACGAAAACGTCCCAAATCGCCGAATGCAAAGCTAAAATCGAACTCTTTGTCTTTTAAGAGGATCTGCTTCTGATCTTCATCCAGGATGGCAAAAATCAATGTATCGACCGCTTCGTCAGACAATATGTCGGTGCCGCTGACCGGTGTCAGCGAGCCGTAGACCCGCAGCATCGGCGGCAGACCGACTTGCAAGTGCAAGTCCGACGCCTTCTTTTTTACCACTTCTTCCAGAAGCATTTCGATTCGCGGTTGACCTTGACTCTGCATGTTTTTATCTACCCTTCCTTGTCTATTCTATATCTGCAGCCGCAACGCGGTTGACTTCGTTTAATGTTGTCACCCCTGCCAGGGCTTTCAGGTAGCCATCTTGGCGCATCGTAACCATACCCTGTTTTTGCGCCATACTCTGGATCTCACTGCTGGTTGAACGCTTTAGGATAAGTTCTTGGATCTCGTCCGAGACCGAGAATACTTCGTATATTCCCATCCGTCCGCTGTACCCACCAGGTGTGTTTGGGCCATCTTTGCCCTTGCTTAAAGTATAAGCATGTTGGGTGCTCAGTGGCAAGCTGTCGTAACCCATATCTTCACTAGCCTTCTTGAGCGACGCTTCATCGTCAGGCAGAAGGCCGGCAAGCGTCTTCTGAATCGTCGCCGTTTCGGCAGCTGAAGTTTGATAGGTCTCTTTCGGCTCGTTAATTCGGCGCACCAGACGCTGCCCGATAACTACCTTAACTGTCGAGGCAATCAAAAACGGTTCCACGCCCATGTCGAGCAGGCGCGGCAGAATGCCGGCAGCGGAATTGGTATGGAGCGTCGAGAACACCAGGTGCCCCGTCAGCGCCGCTTGGACTGCCAATTCGGCCGTCTCTCTATCGCGGATCTCACCCACCATAACCACGTCCGGGTCCTGACGCAATATGGAGCGAAGGCCCGTTGCAAATGTCAGTCCAACGTCGGCATTAACCTGAATCTGGTTCACGCCCGACATTTTGTACTCTACCGGATCCTCGAGGGTCACAATATTGATGCCCTCATTCTTGATCTCTTGGATCAATGCATAAAGGCTGGTTGACTTACCCGAACCTGTCGGTCCGGAGGTGAGTATCATTCCGTTGGTCTGTTTCAGTCCTTCGCGGACCATACGTAAGCTGCGGCCGTGGTACCCGAGATCCTCTAATTTCATGCTCGTACCGGACTTATCCAATAAACGGATAACGACCTGCTCGCCCCAGACTACCGGCGATATGGCAATACGAAGATCAATGTCCCTATCCGCGACACGGATAGAGAACTCGCCGTCCTGCGGAATGCGATGCTCGTCTATCTTCAGGCTAGAGAGAATCTTGATGCGGCTGACCAGGGGCGGCTCCGAACTTTTCGGCAGCTGCATGACTTCCCGCAGAATACCATCGACACGGCAGCGAATTTTCAACGCATCCTGCAATGGTTCTATGTGGATGTCGCTGGCCTTGTTGCGGGCAGCGTATTCCAAGATAGCCGACAATGCCTTGCTGACAGGCGAATCCTGCACAAGATTCTTGATATCACCCTCTGCGCCTGTCTTGGCTTTATCCCTCTGCCGATCCTTGCCGTCTGCAGCTGGCAAATCAAGCTCGTCGATCTGCCCGACCATATCACTGGACAGATGGGCCTGATATTGTTTCAGGACGCTGCGGATACCTTCTTCGCTCGCCACATACACCTTGAGCGGGCGTCCGATCTTATTGCTAAGGAAGTCCACGGCCTGGACATTATCGGCATCGAGCATAGCGACGACCAGGCGGTGCTGCATTTCGCCGAGCGGTACAGCCATGTAGCGCTCGGCTATGTCCTCTGGCAACAGTTCCAGAACTTTAGGGTCGATGGCACTACTGGTAAGATTCACGTAGGGCACTTTCGTCGCCTTGGCAATCGCCTTCGTCAGTTGCTCGTTCGTTACTAATTTGTCAGTCACCAAGGTGCCGAAAAGCGAGCCGCCGCTCTTGGCTACCTTATCTTTGACAGCCTTCAATTGCGGTTCGGTAAGAACACGTGTGTGGACCAAATCCTCCTCAACTTGCTGCTGGGTAGTTGCAGACAAAACGCTCACAAATGCGGCTCCTGCTTACTGCCCCGACCCGTTGAAAGGATTCGAGTTGTTGCCGTTACCTACCTCTATGAGCTTGGCTGGGTCAATGGACTGGCTGTTGAAAAACTTTGGATCGGGCGAGGCAAAATCCGTGCTTATAGAATCAACAACGGCGACCTGCTGCTGGCGATCCTTAGGTGGAGCGAACAAAAAGTGCGAGGCTGAATAGGACAGAACAGCGCTTATGACAGCGACAAAAATAATCAGTACTAGATCCTTTTGCTTCATTGCATATCTCCGGCAGACTCCCTACCAGTATACCTTATACTCCAAGTTGCGTTCATTGGATCGTCCTCGTTCTGATACTCAGATCTTTGGCGGGCTGCCAGTACGTGTTAGCGCTAACGGTAAGCGTCAGTTTGCTCTGATCGCCGGCAAGCTCCAGGGATTGGATCTGAAACGGACGGATCGAACGCTCGAAAGCGCTCACAACGTTCTGGATGGAACCGTAATTGCCCGTCACGACTACCTGGAATGGCATCGGCTGGGGCGACGGGTTAGAGCTGCCGCTCACTATGCCCCCCGTTGCAGCATTATCGGTACCGGTTATGCTCTGGATCTCCACCGATTGGTTCGTGAGCAGGTTCTCCAGGCTTGTCACAAGCGCCGGATAGTCATATTTGCTCGGCAAAGCGTCAAGCACTATCTTCGTATTGCTGCCGTCCTGCGGCCCTGGGCCGTGCGGATCGCCGCCAATAATATTGGTGGGCGTACTGGTGAAAGCGCCGTACGACGATTCCAGCGTCTGGGCCGCCTGAACGTTATCCTTAAGCTGTTTCAGGGCCGTCTTGTCAGCGCCGATGATGCGGTTCTGGTAAGAGAATTGATTAGCCAACGATAGCGATGCAACCGCGCAGAACACCACAACGAAACAGACGCTAGAAGTAACGGCCACAATAATTACGTTGGATTTTGCTATCAAGTTCCGCTTGATCGAAGTTGTTCCAGCCACCTTCTTAATCGCCCTTCTTAAAAATTATTGACGGCTGTTGCGCCGCTGCCTGAGGCTGTGCGCCAACATTCAGGTCAACGGCGTGCGCATTATTGAAAATTGCGGGGTCGAAGTTGAACGTAATCAGGTACGTCGCCGACTTTGCGCTCCGGCTGAAGCCAGCCAGCACAACGGTAGAGAAAGCGTTCTGCGTGCTGGCCTGCCCCTTTAGAGTATAGGTCGTAAATTTTAATGCATCGACAAAGGTATTGACTATGGCCAACCCTGACGCGTTGCCGCTCATGGCGATCGTATTCTGAGTGTAATCTATCTTCAGGTCGGATATAGTGGCCTGCTTTGGGGTGACTTTCGCCAGGAATCCGAACAGCCGGGAAGCAGTGGGCTTCTGGGCATTGAGCGACGACAGCGCATTGAGCTGGCTTTGTACGGTGACGATATCAGCAATATGAGACGTATTCTCAAGCGTCTTGCTATTCGTTTGAATATCGTTATTGAGGTCGTGGATGTTCTTCCGTTGCACGACATACACCGCGGACAGCAGGAGCAGGAAGATAAACAGTGACGCTGCGCCGGCGATAAACGATACGCCGATAACCAGCCGCTTTATGTGTTGCGTCTTGATGTACTCTTGCTTGACGTCTGGCAGCAAATTGAATTGGATCATTCGTTTCTCTCCGCTAGGCCTACCGCTACGCTGAACTGGTTGGATATAGACAACAGCTCGTTCTGGCGGTCCGGACTGAACTGAACGTTGCGCCAGGCATTACCAATCTCGACATTCAGCATAAACTTGTTGGCAAGGAACAAGGGGAACTCCGGCAGTACAGAGCCACCGCCCGTAACAATAATGCGGTCGATGCTCGTATTGACATAGCGGGTCTGGAAAAACTTTATGGATTTCTCGACTTCGCTGGTCAAAAGCTCGACGCTATTAATGATAGCCTCGTATACTTGGCCCTCCAGTTTGTCCTTACTCAGGCCAAACTTCATAACGAACTGCGTTGCCTGTTTTTCGTCGATATTCAAATTCTGTACGGCGGAACGGATAATCGCCTCCATGCCGGTTGGTATGGAGCGCGTCAGCCGCGGCAGACCGCCATACACCGTAACAATATCCGCGCTCTTTTGCCCGATGTCGAGAATCATGTGCGCCGCAGCCGTATCTATCGGCGACAACGCCCGTGCGAGCGCCAGGTTGTCCGGTTCGAACGCAATCACGTTCAGTCCGGCAGATTCGACAATATCAAGCCGCCGCTCTATAAAATCGTTTGACACCGAAGTGAGTAGAATCTCCATCTTGGTCTTGTTGGCCGGTGACTCCCCGAGTATCGCCCAGTCGATCTTTGATTCGTCCAAAGGCGTCGGTATAAGCGCGTCAGCTTGGTAGCGAATTGACTTTTCAAGCTCGTGCGCCGGCAGGCGGTCTACGTCGGCTACAGTCGTAAATACCCGGTTGGACGGGATTCCCACCGCAACGTTTTTGGTGCTGAACCTTGCCTGGGCGACCAACTGTGCGATTGCCTGCGTCAGGCGCTGCTGGTCATTCGTTGAGTCGCTGAGCGCAATACGACTATCCACAGGCATATACGCATACTTGTATATAGACCGCTGCGCACCGTTCCCGTGCAGCTCAACAGCGCGGAGCGCCGAACTGCCCAAATCAAGCCCGAAAAAGGTTGATACGCCGCTTAACAAACTCATGCCATTACCACCCTACGCCGATCTGTTGTTTGTCTAGATGATCGCATGTCGCCTTCTCACTGACTTATGCCCGTCTGCCTGTTATGACCAGAGGACTCATATTGGTCTAATTATAGCATAAGCACTATGCTGCCATGCAACCACAGTCCTGCACTATTACAGGACTACTTATAATACCGGCGGCAGGCCGGTAATTGCCGTGTAGTTATTGTTCAGATTGTTCAGGCCGCGAGGCAGCCACAGCTCGGGCGTATAGTTGAAGACCTCGGCAGCGTGGTTCGAAGCCAAAGAGTCACTTGGCCTTGCGTCTCCTAATGAACCAGAGGTGCGCAAAAATTCAACTGATTGTGCCACAAATGCGCCATTAACTACCAACTTTTGGTTGCACGTATCATATGTTCCCGGTACGGCCAGGTCAGCCGGAACGCCACTGCTCGTCGCACACGTGTAGATCACGCCGCCGGCGCCTGTCCCGTCGGGCTCGGCCACATACAGACCGTCCAGTTGGGTTACGTTTGGAGCTATATAGATATTGGCGCCGACTACCACCAGCCTGAGGTACGGTATTTGGCTCGCATTAACCCAGCTGCCGCTACCGCTATACACTACGTCGTGGGTAATAAACACGTCCGTATTGGCATACAGCGTTACAATGCCGCTGACACTGTTTGGGGGATTGATGGTCGCACCGTCCTGAGGCGGCGTGGTTATGTCACTGGTGAAGTCACAATCGCCGGTAGTGGCGCCGAAGTAGCCGCCGAACAGGCCCTGGGTTGGGTCAAGCTGCGTACTATCTGGCGGCGTATAATTGTTAGCGAGCGACAAGCCCGTGGCCGGAGTACTCGCGGAATCTATGGCACTCGCAAAATCTCTTATCTGCGCAAGCGCCTGCACGGCGTATTGCGCCCCGGCTCCAGAGAAGTCCGTCGTATGATTATTCCAACCGAAGACACCAGCGTTCGCATCCGACATACATGTACTGGACCCGGCACTATAGCTCGGGGCCGCACCAACCGTAACATCACCGCCGTATACATGAAGATATGGTAGATATAGAACCGGGAACGTATCGGTACAGGTCTTATTGACTGTTGCAGAGCTGAGTGTCCACGTCGCCGTAAAGACACCGGTATTATTGGTCGGCCCCAGGCCAGCAAATGTCGCCGAGGAAACCGCACCGCTCCCGCCTGCCGCTTGCGAGCCATTAAAGGTGTACGTAGCGCCAGCCGGCGGCGTAATCTGAAGGCTCATGGTGGCCCCGGGCGGCGGCGAGCCGGCGCTATTCGTAACACTCACGGTAATCGAGAAACCCATATGCGGGTCAAGCACGCTCGGCGTCACACCAAGACTTCCGCACGACAGCGTTACGCATGGTACGGCAGTATTAGCCGTCGCGACAACCGAGTATGTCTGGGTACCCACAATTCCAACATCCTTAACGTGCAACTGCACTGGCTGGGCTATATACGGATCCGTCGCAGACAGTGGGATAGTAATGTTTACCGGCCCGGGAGAATTAAATCTACCCGGGTACGTCCAGCTACCGGTAGTGATGTAGCCATTCGTCGCGCCGTTGGGGTCACTCAGCGTCACCCGCGCTATCTGCTGTAATGCTGCGTCGCAGGTCAGGGAAATCGTGCCGACCGGCAGGCTGTCTTTAGGGATGGCATTCACAGCCAGCTCAACGTTACCGCAGGGCCTGCCGATGTCAAAAGCGCCGCCGGCCCAGTGGAAGTGTATTACCGGGTTGCCGAAGGTATAGCCAAACGGGCAGATAGTTTGGTGGAAGGCGTCATCGTTAATATTTGTAAAAAAGGCGCTGTTTACCGTGGCTGGCCAGCCGTTAACGCCGCAAAACTGGTCATACGGTATATTTACCTTCCAATTAACGCCGTACGAGGCGCCCGCGGGAGCAGTTGCGTAATGGTTCACGAGCGCCTGCCAGGTGCCGAAGTTGGCCCTGGCGTAGTTAACGCCGGCGGTCGAGCCGCCCGAACTTTTGAAACTGCCATGATTAAGCATTGTGTCGATAATGAATGCGGCACCGATCCGCGTCTGATAGTTACCGGAGTAGAGGTAGCTGTTCATCGTGCTGATAAAGTTGCCGGCATTGGTGACGTTATTAAAGGCCGGAGACGGCAGGACGTTATCAATCAGGTTCAGATTGGTTGTCGCTCCGTTGGCGCCGTTAAAATATCCTTGGCATGGAGCGAGCCCGAAGGCGCTCTTTGTGCACGGCCATGGAGCCGCCCAGACGCGGTGCTGCCGCACGGCTACCCCCACGAATCCCAGCAACACTGTGGCTGAGAGTATCAGCAGTATTCTTTTGCGTCTCATAGCTCACCGCCCTTCTGTAACCGTTGGATCACTTGCTGATACTGCGCCGCCTGGGCCTGCAGCATGGGGTCGTTCGACCGCTGCAGCACCTGAACCAACGTCTGGAATGTGCTGATGGCCTGTGCCTTCTGGCCGGCAAGATAGTATGCATTCGCCAGCGCGGTTAACGCCGCCACTTGGTTTGAGCTGTCTGACGTAAGTGCGCTTTGGTAGGCGCGTATCGCCAGATCCGTCTGTTTGTTATTCATATAAGCTGTACCGAGATCGACGTAGGCGGCAGCTTTCTGCTGTGACGATTTGGCCTGCTGCAGCTCTACTTGTGCACTGGATATCGCCTTTTCCGGGTGCAACAATGTATCGCTGCGTTGTCCGGTAGTTACAGCAGGGCTCGTTGCTGCTGTTTTTGGCCGAAGTACACTGTAGACGTACAACGCTACAACGAGGAGTATGGCCAGCCCGACACCGACACCCAGCAAGTTTGCTTTACTCAGTATGCGACGGCCCCTGTGCACGGCGTCGCTTGTAACAAGGCCCTGGGGCAGCTTGGTTTTGTGCCTACTCATCTTCGTTCTTAAGTATAACAAAACCATGAGCAGGATGGTACTAGCATTGAGGTCCTCTGCACGCCACTGTTGCGTACAATCCAGTTGCAGCTGGCACTAGCCTCGGATGAGAAAAATAAGCGCCACCAGAATCGCGATGCTCACGATCACAATCAGCACTTCAAGAAGCGTAAAGCCCTGCTGTTTTTGTACCAGTCTCCGCATAGAACGGCCCATTACGCCTAATCATAGCACTACTTGCATTCGGAAGCGTCAGCGTTTTTTGCTATACTTTAGCCATTAGAGGAAATTGCGGTTATATGAGAGTAAACAGCCTGGTTACAGCGCGTCACAGCGGCCACGTGGCCGGATTATTCTGCCTGCGCTTCGCTATGGTCTCGCTCGCCCTGGCGGCACTATGCATACTCGCCGTACCTGCCACCGCCCGCGGCATTACAACAATATCGCAAGGTTTCTCCACGAGCGATAAACTCTCTATTGGATCAATAGTCAGCCTGCAGAAGAATTCGTCCGATACTGTTGTTGCCGCAAATGGCGACAATACCAACAGCATCTTAGGCGTCGTTATTAACGACGGGAATTCTCTGTTATCGCTTACCAGCGACAAGGCCCACCAAATCCAGGTGGCAACAAGCGGCATCGTCGAGGTATTAGTATCGAATATTAACGGCGACATTTCTCAGGGCGATGAGATTACCTCCTCCCCTATTAACGGCGTAGGCATGAAGGCCACCAGCAGCATCAAAGTAGTCGGCATCGCGCAGGACGCTCTGACAGGCACGCACGGCAGCACGCAGTCCTATAGCGACAAGAAAGGGCAGAAGCACTCTGTCCTACTCGGCGAAGTACCGGTGCTGGTTAATGTCTCCTTCTACTACAAGCAGCCAGAAAAAACCATCATCCCATCCGCCATACAGAATATAGCCAACGCACTCGCCGGTAAGCCCATCAATCCCCTGCCCGTGCTCATCAGTATGGGAATTTTCATTATTACCCTGGTCGTCGTTGTCAGCATTATCTACTCGATGATCCGCAGCAGCATTATTTCGGTCGGCCGCAACCCCATGTCGCAGTCGGCCATCTACCGCGACCTTATCCAGCTGTCGGCGCTGATTGTGGGTATCCTGGTAGTCGCCGTAGTGTCAATTTATCTGGTGTTGGTAAAGTTCTGACATGACGTGGTCTATCTTTTTACAAGCCTTTCTAGCTTTTGATATCTTCTTAGTCGGAGTAGTGGCGGCCATTGCGGCACAACACGCCTTTGCCCATTTCAGACCTCAGCCCCGCGAGACCGAAAAACCGCATTACACGCCGCAAACCATGCACTTGCCGCCCGCCATCAAAGAGCAGATGATTCAGGAGTCGAAAGCTAACTTCAAAGTCGCCCTGGATCGTTCAGCCGTCGAGCTGCAGCATGAGCTAAAAGCCACCACGAACCAACTGAACGAGCAGCTTGAGAAACTCGGCCGAGAGGTATTCAGCCACGAAATGGAGCGATACCGTCTAGAGCTCGATCAGCTGCGCAAACGGGCCGACATGGTCATTGGCGGCGCTCAGTCAGAGATAGCCGAGCACCAGGCCGAAATTAGGGCTAAACTTGCCGCGGAAATAGCAGCCGAAAAACTATACCTGACCCAGCAGATGGACGCTAAGTTGGCTGATGCGATCGCGTCCTTCATGGTCGAGACCCTCGGGCATAACGCCGACCTAGGCGCACAGACACCCTACCTGATGGCGACACTGGAAGAACATAAAGCGGAATTAATACGCGAGGTAGTCCAATGAGTTCGGCTAAGCGCCAACTGCCGCCGAGCATTGCCTCTCCCCAGGACTTGACGGCGCTCATACTCGAATTACGAGAGTACGCCCGTTGGTCGTCACGAGTTGCGGTCAAAAAACAACTGCGGTTGAAGCACAGCTCCGACCCGCCGGCCATATCGCGTACCGCCAAAGAATTGTTGCAGAGCTGGCTGGCGAAGAGAACAGTCAGTGAAAAGAGTCTGGACGAGCTAATTGCCGCACTGGAAGACTTTAAGACTAAAGCACCCAGCCTTACGATTACGCTGGCAACGATGCCGCCGAATAGTCTCAGGCAGACGATTGTCGCCTGGTGCCGCGATAATATCGCGGCGGATGTACTGGTCACGTTCCAGTTTAACAATGCGGTGCTTGGGGGGTTGGGCGTACGCTACGGCAGCCATATGTTTGATTGGTCGTTCCGGCGAATTATCCTGGAAAACCGCGGCAAATTCCCGGAGGTACTGCGCCGTGTTTGACAACGATGTGTTCCGGCGGCTAGTTGAGGCCGATAACCTGACCGGCGAAGTTGTGGCCACCAACAGCTTTATCATCGAAGTCAAAGGGCTCGAAGGCGTACGTCTGGGAGCGCAGGTACTGTTCGAGGACGGCCAGCGCGGCCTTGTGCGCGAAGCGTACAACGACCGAGTTATCCTATTCAACCTTGACTCGGAAAAAATCGAACCGGGCACCTTGGCAGTTGTCGAGAACGAGCTTCTGAGCGTACCGGTTGGTAAGGGTTTAGTCGGACGGGTTGTTTCGCCCATGGGCGTGCCGGTGGATGGTAACGGCGCACTGCGGACTACCGAAACATCCGGCATCTTTAATCCCGCGCCCGGCATCATGGCCCGCAGTATGCTGAACGAGCAGCTGGCCAGCGGCGTTACGGCTGTAGATATGTTTTTCCCGGTGGTGCTGGGACAACGCATCGCGGTCCTGGGCGACAGCAAGTCGGGTAAAAGCACGTTCCTCAGCCAGCTAAGCGCCAACCAGGCAGGGACCGACCGCATCGTTGTGTATGTGCTTGTCGGCAAGCGTAAAGTGGATATCGAGCGCTTGCTGGCCGGGCTCAGGGACTCCGGCGCTATGGAACACACCATCGTAGTGTTGGCCGACATTTTTGACTCGCTGACACAGTCATACCTGGCGCCCTACGCCGCCTGTGCCATGGCGGAACACCTATGGTACGGCGGCCAGGACGTAGTGATTATTTACGACGACCTCAGCAGCCATGCCGAAGCCTACCGGCAACTGTCGCTGCTGCAGGAAGTTGACCCTGGCCGCGACTCGTACCCGGGCGACATGTTCTATGCCCACTCTTCCCTGCTCGAGCGTGCCGGCAAGTTGCTAAAAACCAATAAGACATTGACTGCCCTGCCGGTAGTTATGACGCCCAACGACGACATCACCGCGTACCTCTCCACCAGTATTATGTCCATCACCGACGGCCAGATAATTTTCGACCTAGGCATCTTCCGTCAAGGTATGCGCCCGGCAGTTAATGCCGGCTTGTCGGTCTCGCGCGTCGGCGGCCAGGCGCAGACTGTTCGCCAAAAGCGCCTCTCCGGTGCCCTTTTCAAAAAGCTCGCTGCCTACAAACAAGCTGAGGAATTCTCGCACTTCGGCGCCAGTCTATCCTTTAGCGCCAGCGTTGACCTGAAGTTGGGCAAGCAAATCTACCAGGTGCTGCAGCAACCGCCCGAGGAACGCCACTCGCTGACAGTGCAGCAACTTATGCTGGAAACCGTCATACAGGGTGAGGGCAAAGTAGATATCGATATTCCGGCTCTGAAAGAATCGGCCAAGCAGGTAGCCGACCAGGTGAAAGACGAGAAGGATTTTGACCGTGTGGAGGCCGAACTGTTCAAGCAGCACTCCAAGGCAGTTGCCGCGCCCGCAAAACCAGGCGAAGCCAAGCCGGCGGCACCAGCCGAACAGTCCGTTAAACCAAAAGAACCTGCCAAGGAGAGAGCCTGATGACACTATGCGGTTATAGGAAAAAGAGCAGCCGGAGCGCGGATTCATTCTGCGCCCCGCGCGATGAGAAAAACGGAGCCCCCGCGAAAAGCGTAGCTTTTTGTGGGGTAGAGTACCGCAGGTTTGTCTCATGAGACGCGCTAGTCAGATCGAGAAAGAGAAGCGTCAGATCCTCACCGTAGAAGATCTGACGGGCGTGTTCGAAAGTATCGCCAGCACGCAGATAGCCAAGGTCAAAAACAAGGTCGAGCTTTCCAAGCAGTTTTTCCAGCTGCTCTGGGCGCGTTACACCTCTATACGCGTCGATCCGCGCACGCGTATTACCAATCGCAACGCGACCGACGAACAGACAAAACAAGTGTTTGTGATGCTCTCCGCCGAAGCCGGCCTCAGCGGCGATATTGACAAGCGTTTAATCGAGGCTATGCTCGCGGCCTACGACCGCGATACGACGGACATTGTAGTTCTGGGCTCGCACGGCGCCACCCAGCTGAAGCAGAGGAACATACCCTACATCGGCTTCTTCCAGGTACCAGAGACCGATAGATACATCGACGTTTCGCCGGTTATCAGGCTGATCAGCCCGTATCCCAAGATAGTCGTGTACTACGAAGAGTACGTGTCGCTTGGCGTGCAGGAAATTAAAACTATTGACCTCATCACGACGTTGCGCGACATGAGCGAGGATGCCGGAGAAGATGTCATGACAGCTGCAGATACGATATTTGAACCGTCGCTCGACGAAATCGCCGACCAAATGGAAGTGACCATGATGACGCTAGCTCTTAGCCAGGCAGTTCTGGAATCCAGCCTGGCGCAAGCTGCCAGCCGTTTTAACGCCATGGCCGTGGCTAAGAAACTCGCCTTTGAACTGCTGCTGCACACCCAGCTGGAATTCCACCGGGCTAAGCGCGGCGAAAGCGACCGCCGCATGCGCGAAGTTATGGTCGCAATAAAAAAGCGGAGAAGACACGCGGGAGAGCGCACATGACTGAAGTTACAGCAACTGTCCAGGGAGAGAAAGTCGGCATCATTCAAGGTCTTCGCGGACTCATGGTCGAAGTGCAGCTCACCGGCGAACGACCCGAAATCAAGGAGCTGCTGACGGTGGATGACCATCCCGAAGTGTTTCTAGAAGTCAGCTTCTTTAAAGTCGGTGCTGCCGTATGTGTCAACCTGACGAACAGCCAAGTTCTGCGCTGCGGCCAGAAAGTACGGCGGAGCCACCAGAAGGTCACTGTGCCGGTCGGGCCGGCGACGATGGGACGGGTATTTAATGCCCTCGGGGAGCCGCTCGACGACGGCGAGATTCTCGCCGAAAACCGGCGGCCAATCAGCGATGCAACCGGCACCAAGAGCTACCGTAGCAGCGAGAAACTGGAACTGCTGGAGACCGGCCTGAAAGTCATCGACTTTATGACCCCGTTCGTAAAGGGCCGTAAAATCGGTATCGTCGGCGGCGCCGGCGTGGGCAAGACCGTGCTCACGATGGAAATGATCCACAACGTGACTCGTGACTCGAAAAGCTTATCCATCTACTGCGGTGTCGGCGAACGCATCCGCGAAGGCAACGAATTATATCTGACCCTGAAAGAGACCGACGTGCTAAAAAACACTGTCATGTTCTTCGGCCAGATGGACGCAACGCCGGCAATCCGTTCCATGGTCGGTCCGGCTGCCGCCACAGCCGCCGAATATTTCCGCGATGAAGAAGGCCGCGATATATTGTTCTTCGTGGACAATATCTACCGCCACATCCAGGCGCTGACCGAACTTTCAACCAACCTGGGACTTATACCGTCAGAGGGCGGCTACTCGGCGAAAGTTTTTTCCGAACTCCGGCGGCTCGAGGACCGCTTAAGCTCTACCGATAAGGGCACGGTCACGTCGGTCCAGGCAGTCTATATCCCCGCTGACGACCTCTCCGACCCGGCCGTAACGGCTATCTCGCAGCAGCTCGATTCGGTGTTGGTGTTATCGCGCGCGGTAGCTGAAAGCGGTATCCGTCCGGCGGTGGATCTGCTAAGAACCACTTCGTCCCTGTTGACGCCGCAAATTGTCGGCGAGCGCCATTACGCCCTCGCTGGCAAAGTCCAAGCCATCATGCAAAAGTACGACTCGTTAAAAAACATCATCGCCATCGTCGGCGAAAACGAGCTGTCCCCTGCCGACCGCGTGGATTATCAGAACGCCAAAAAGCTTATCCAGTTCTTTTCACAGGATTTCGCTGTAGCCGAGCACCTGACCGGCAAACCCGGCCAGTACTTTACCATCGAGCAGACGTTGGACGGCGTTGAAGCAATTTTGAGCGGTAAAGCGGACGGGGCTAGCGACGCAGCAGCCGATAAAGCTCCGGACGGAAAGCCGGCCGACGCGAAGAAACCTGAGGACAAAAAGGCGGAAAATGAGGAGCCGGCAACAGCCGCCAAGCCATGAAGCAACCGGACAGCGGGAACCAGCTAAGCATCGTCGCGCGGGCACCCTTCCATATATATTACGAAGGTCCGGCGCAGGCGGTATCGGCAAAAAACCGGGTAGGAACTTTTGACATCCTGCCCGGGCACGCCGATTTCTTTTCTATGCTCAGCCCCGGCAATGTTGTCATCGAAACCGATGCAGATCCAGTAACGTTTCCTATTACAACCGGCATCATCACCGTCCGCGATAACCAAGTCATGCTCTTCGTAAACATGTAACAGTACCGGTCACCGCTTTAATCACTGCTCGCTGGCCTTCCTGCTCTTTGAGCTCCGGGTGTTATATTTAACCCCAGTTCGACATAAGAGCCTCCTTTCTGTCTGCTAGATAACAGGGCGTAAGCCCTGTTATCCTTTGTTTGTAAGAACAAAACAAACAAGAAAAAGAGGCTCATATATGGAACT